>JAZKDS010000160.1:0-11687 GCA_040387455.1 Bacteroidota bacterium | reverse complement strand
AGAAAGGTGTTCTTTCCTGATAGGCGCCTGCTTGTCAAAGTTAATTATTGAGTATCCTTTGCCTAAAAGAAGGTCAACAAGGTTCGTCCCGATAAACCCAGACCCTCCTGTAATAAATACTTTACTTTCCATTATTACTTATTTTTTCTATAAATTGCTCAACATTACTTACATATCTATCAACCGAAAAAGTCTCTTTTGCTTCGTTAAAAGCATTAAGCCTTATTTCATTATAATACTCCTCATTAGAAAACAGCCTGCCGGCAGCCTGCTCAAATGATATATAATCATCAACTAAAAACCCGGTTTCCCCATCTTTAATAAGTTCAATAGTGCCCCCACGGTTTAACCCAATTACCGGAACCCCATTAAACATAGCCTCAACAGTAACCCTGCCAAAACCTTCAGAACGAGAAAACATACACAGCACATCAATAGTGTTATATATATCACTGGTATCTTTTACAAAACCGTGTAAAATTACCTTGCTCCCAATACCGTATTTTTCAATTTTTGCTTTTAATGCTTTTTCATAAGATCCATAACCTTCACCAAAAATATGGAGTTCGGCATTTGAGTTAAATTTTAGAAAGTCATTAAAATAATCTACAAGTAAATGATGCCCTTTAGAGGCCTGCAAGACACCTACAGATCCAAATCTTACAGTAGCGCCTAGTTGCTTATGCTCTAATTCAGATTTTTTACTGGTTACACCGTTAAATATCACTTTATGCTTATCCTCATCAAGCGGCTCATTTAAAAGCACATAGCTTGCAACTGCGTTAGAAACAAATATAACACCGTCGCTCATATTTATAAACTTCTTTTTAAGATGCCTGCCCAATACAAAATAAGCACCATGGTCTAAAGACATAAACTCACGGATGTGGCTGATGTGCTTTATCTTTAAAAATTTTGAAAGAATTATACCAATATTTTCGGCAGATGTATTAGAAACAATTATATCCGGCTTAAAATTTTTTGTTTCTCTTATAAGTTTAGGCAATACAAGAAAATTATAAAAAAATAAAAACGGAACCAATAAATGCTTAAACATAAACTTAATATAAAGGTATGAAGGAAAAAACCTGATAACCTTATAGTTAATGTCATTTTTTTTGAGCTCTTCCTCAATAGGGCCGCCATGAGGCAGATATACTAACAAATCATAACCTTTAACTTTTAGAGTCTCTAAAATGGTTAACATTGATCTGTTTGCCCCGTATAGTAAGCTATAATTGCAAATAAATAAAATTCTCATATATAAAGATTACACAACACTATATTAAATCCAGTTATATTTTAGCTTTTCCCATTTTAATCCATAAACCGGGAAATAATAATCTTATATAAATAATATTACTTCTAAACAAAGCCATTACTAATGATGTATGCCTTTTTTCGAATATATAAACCTGTTTAGGGCTTTTAGTCAGCGGCAAATTAAAAAATCTCTTACGCTCTTTAAAAGGCACCTCAGGATTACACCACTTGGGCAGGGCATTATGCCTGTCACACTTACCCACTACACTGGAAGATATATAAGAATCGAAGCCCATTTTTTTAGCCCTCAATCCATAATCTATATCTCCAAGAGAATGCGGAAATGCAGCATCAAGATTGCCCGTTTTATCAAAAACCACAGCGGGCACCAACAAAACGTTTCCATTAAAAAAATCGCATTTAAGAGGCTCGCCAACCGGTTTTAATCTAACTTTATCCTTCATCAGGTAACCGCTATACGTTATATCTTCGCTATTTTCGGCCTCACAAACACCTGATATAATTGCCTGATCATTAAATTTGGCCGAGTCGGCAAACAATTGCTTTAATGCATCAGGCTTTAAATAAGTATCATCATTTAGCCATAAATAAAAGCCATAATCAAACTTAGCAGCCTCATCCCAGGCTTTTCTCATGCCACCACCCCAGTACAAAGATCCGCTACCCTGCAAAACCTTAGCATTCGGAAATTCAAGCTTTACAGCTTCAGATGTACCATCAGTAGAGCCGTCATCAACTAAAAAAACATCATAATCTGCATTTGCAATCAAAGCGGCTTCCTTTAAAGCGCCTAAGCAAGATAAGGTATTAGCCTTTCTGTTAAAACATGTCATTAATACGGCTACTTTATGTTTCATTGTTTGGCTTAAATATAATAGGTTTAAATGTAAAAGGTTTAAAAAATGCAATAGCAAGGAAAAAAGGAAAGCGTAGGAAGTCTTCGCCCTGCAGCAAAATTATTATTATTAAAATTAAAAATATGGGGTCTCTGACATTTATTTTAGTACGTTGAAAACGGTATATCTGTATTAAATACCACAGCATACCTATAATACCTGCACTGGCAATAAAGTTACTAAACCCATTACCATGGCCCAGGGTTTCGCCACGCATCTCCATATCCCTTAGGGCATGGTGGTCAGCATATCGTGTTTGCGGCTGGAAACCATTACCCGTAAGCGGGTTTTTTTGAATATAATGAAGGTCAAAAAGCAATGCTCCTAACCTTTCCGGGTTAAACTCTCCTTCATTCTCCATAGCCGATGCATATTGAGACTCAACCTTTTCACCAAGGAAATCAAGCGTAAAGAACAGATAGGAACCTAGTATCATAAAGACAGTAACAATAGATACTGCAAATGCTTTATTAATTTTTGTATATACCAATGTATAACCAGCTATCAGCAATGCAAATACAAAATATCCGGTAGTACTTAGCGTTGATATTAGCGCTAAAACTATAATAACAAGACTAAATTTTTTATTTTTAATCAGGTAGGGCATTCGGTGAAAATTAGCAAATAAAGCTAAGTTTATATATCCCTGGAAAGCCCCCGGCTCCCAAAACAGGGCTGAATTCCTAACAGACGATTCAATTGCAGCTTTCGGCCTAAACGTATAGATACCTATACTTCTTGATTCTTCGTGAAGAAATATACTCGAAAGAACATCATCGCCCCAAACCAATTGCACTATGAATAAAGGTATACTAATGAGACATATTTTGTACATCACATTATAAAATGCAAAAGAAAAATTATTGCCAACTACAGTAAATATTAATGCCCCAATAAAACCTTTAATAATAAAACCTAATATAAAATTAGGCGGTACAGAACCTAAATTAAAATACTGCAATACAAATATCAGTAAAAAAACAGACTCGAATATTACGAATCTTTTAAGAAATGTTTTGCCTATATATTTTTTATACGCGAACAATAATATCACAGCGATGACAGCATAACCTGTTGGAGCCCAGCTTTGTTTATAAAACGCCGGATCACCACTTAAAATCAGCAGTAATGCTATTAAAAAATTATTTGTTCTTTTGTTTTCAATCATTTAGTGTAAAAATTAAACAGAGTATTGCCTCAAATTAGATAAGTTTTAATAGAGAGCATGCGTTAAGATTAACAATCGACATAATTCACTAGGCTGTAAAGATATAATTATCTCGATGCTTCCATTATCATTTATTAATAAACTCTGTAAAAATGGACTTTTCAGTGAAAAAATAAAATAAAAGATTGTCAATATTTTTATAAAAACTTTTCATCATATACGTTACCCACTACTTTTGCAGGATTACCCGCAACAATAGCGCCTACAGGAACATCTTTAACTACAACTGAGCCAGCTCCAATCACAGCTGCATCACCTATATTTACCCCTTTCAGAATTATAGCACGTGCCCCTATAAATACATCATTACCTATAACAACGTCTTTAATCATTATTCTTCCAGGCTCTTTCAACCTAACATCTGGATTTACTGGGTGGGCATCGCTGTCAGTTATTACAGAGCCACTACCCATCAGCACATTATTGCCAATTATAACACTTTTACTACAGGAAATTACCGCTCCTGAAGCTCCAAAATTATGTCCTATTTTTATAACAGACGTAGGATAAAGGGCCTTAATAATTACTTTTTGAAAAACTCCTAACGAATTGTACTTGGCATGGCTACATAATTTTAGATCAGTACCTATAGTAATTACCGCTTTTCTATGTTTCTGGATTAAAGGTAATGAATAAAATTTCCAATTATTTTTCCAGTAACCCAATTTATAATAACAAAAAAAGATATCTCTAGGAAATCTCCACATATACATCATGTATCTCAGCTTTTTTTTTAATATAGTTTTATTATTACTAAGCATTGGATAAGTATTATAATAATATTAATAATTAACGTATAACACAATTGAAGAAAATCTAAGCACTACTTGCTCTTCAAATATGGGAGTAAGATGTTTATTAACAATCCCAAATACCTTTAGCACGTCTATTAACAATTTTGTTGCTTTGTATCCATAAAACAATTCCCATAAAAGAGAAAACTATTACGTTAGACAGGGCAACTCCCACAGTACCAAATTTATTTGCAAGAAAAATTGATAAGGGAATATTTAATATACAAACAGCAATATATAACAAAAGTTGTATCCTTAATTTACCAATTCCATTTAAAAAAAAACAGTTTAGTGTAATCACTGTGTGCCCAATTACATATAACCCCATTGTCCAGATTAGTCCTGATGAAATATTAACTTCATCTCCAACCCAAATATGAAAAATATAAGGCGAAACCAAACAAACAGCTGGAATAGGAATTACACAAAGAAATAGCCAAACCTTTCTAACATTTTTGAGATTAGCCCTCATCCACTCATAGTCTGATCTGGCATAGGCATCAGTAAAAGCACTCCAGTAAGGAGTCATAACAATATTAAATAACATAATAATTACCGAAAATAATTTATAAGCTACATTAAAGTTTGTAACTGCAGCAGGACTAATAATCTTTGTTATTATTATATTACTAGTTTGAAAAAGTACTAATGCTCCTATTTGAATTATAAAAAATACACCACCTACATTTAATACTTCCTTTATAGATTTGAAATCAATATGTCTAAAAGACGGGGCTATGTCTTTAAACTTTGAGCTATAAAAAAATAAACTTGCCACTACAAGAGCTAATATAGGTATGGAAGTCAAAGCAATTACCAAAATTTTTAAGCTTCCGGGCATTGTGTGTTTCAAGACCATTATCATAATTAACACCCCTAATTGCCCAAAAAATGATATTAGCCCTGCCATAGCAGGCTCATGCATTGCAGTTAATACTGTATTAATTAATTGTGCAATAAATTGAAAGCAGAAAGAACATAAAACTATTAATAATATATTCTCTATATTATCAGGAACTGTGTTTGGTATATTTAAAAAGCCTCTCCAATCTATGTGAGGATTAACAACCCAAAATAAAACAAACATTGCAGTACTGATTAAACAAAGCGCGGCGTATGTTGTACTAACGTAAACCTTAGCTTTATCATACTCTTTTAACGCCATTGCATTTGCAAGGCTATTCCTTAAACCATTCCCTAATCCGATATCGAAAAAGGTCATCCAGCCAATTATAGAACTTATAGTAAGCCAAATACCATATTGAATAGGGCTAACATAATCTATTGTCAAAGGAATTAGCAAAAGACCAATTATGATACTGCCTCCTTTAACAACAAAAGAAATAATTATGTTTTTAATTATTTTACTGGATCGTTCGTTATCCTTGCGAAGGATAGATGAAAGTTTATTTTTTATTGAAAACAGCATTTTCAGGAGATGAATTAAGTACCACCGGCTTATACTTTATAAGCTATAAAGAAATTAAATCTGCTGCATGTAAACACAGCAGATTTAATGTTTCAAAAAAAAATATTAGCCCACAATTTGCTCCCACTGTGGTTTGTTATCTTTTTTAAAGATTTCAATATCCGATGCAACCATTTCTTTACAAAGAGCTGCAAGGTCATACTTAGGTTCCCACCCAAGTTGCGTTTTAGATTTTGTAGGGTCACCTATCAAAAGGTCAACCTCTGTAGGACGATAATAAGTTGGATCAACTTTTACTACTGCTTTACCAACAAGACCTTCAGATACAGTTAAACCAGTTACAGCTGTATACAGCTCTTGGTTTACAGCATCTACAATACCTACCTCAGCTTCGGCTTGGCCTTCAAAACGTAACGTTATACCTACTTCTGCAAAAGACATTCTAACAAAATCACGTATATATGTAGTAACACCTGTTGCAATAACAAAGTCTTCTGCAGTATCTTGTTGCAAAATTCTCCACATAGCCTCTACATAATCTTTTGCATGGCCCCAGTCACGCTGAGAATCCATATTACCTAAATAAAGGCAGTCTTGTTTACCAAGAGCAATAGCTGCAGTAGCCATTGTAATTTTTCTTGTTACAAAAGTTTCGCCCCTTCTTGGAGATTCATGGTTAAACAGTATACCATTACAAGCATACATGTTATAAGCCTCACGGTAGTTTTTAGTAATCCAAAAACCATATATTTTAGCTACACCATACGGAGAACGTGGATAAAATGGTGAATCTTCATCATATAATCCTTTTTCATTCTTATTTTCTTCAAGGCCACCATAAAGCTCAGAAGTAGATGCCTGGTAAATCCTGGTTTTCTTTTCAAGGCCTAATATCCTTACAGCTTCAAGTATTCTTAGGGTACCTATACCGTCAACATTAGCAACATACTCAGGAGAATCAAAAGATACCTTAACATGAGACATTGCACCTAGATTATAAATCTCATCCGGTTGAACTTCCTGGATAATACGTATAATATTTGTTGAATCTGTTAAATCACCATAATGCAATTTAAAATTCACATGTCTTTCGTGCTGGTCAATATAAAGATGGTCAATGCGTTGTGTATTAAAAGACGAAGATCTTCTTTTAACGCCATGTACCAAATACCCTTTTTCTAATAGCAACTCTGCAAGATAAGACCCATCCTGTCCTGTTATGCCCGTTATTAAAGCTGTTTTCATAATTGATTTTTAATTTTTTGTTTTATATTGTTACTTTCTTCACAGAGTCGATGTTTTGTAAAAACCAATTATAGGTTTTTTCAATTCCCTCTGCAAGATTTACTTTATGTTTCCAACCTAAATCATGCATTTTAGAAACATCCATAAGTTTTCTTGGTGTACCATCTGGTTTAGTACTATCCCATATAAGCTCACCTTCATGGCCTACAATCCTCTGTATAGTTTCAGCAAGTTCTTTAATAGTAAGATCTTCTCCGGTACCCACGTTATATAAATATTCCGGCAATTTATTTTCAAGCGCAAAAACAACGCCTGCCGCCATATCATCTACAAACAAAAACTCTCTCATCGGAGTGCCGCTACCCCATAAAGTAACAGGTGCATTGCCGTTTTCCTTAGCTTCATGAAACTTACGGATCATAGCCGGTAATACGTGAGATGTATTTAAATCAAAATTATCATGGGTGCCATAAAGATTTGTAGGCATAAGGCTTACATAATCTTTATCAAATTGTTTTCTTATTGCCTGACAGGTTTTAACACCAGTTATCTTAGCAATAGCATACCATTCATTAGTAGGTTCTAAAGAATCTGTAAGCAAATATTCTTCCTTAAGCGGCTGAGGCGCAAATTTAGGATAAATACATGAACTGCCTAAAAATATGAATTTTTCAATACCATTTTTAAGAGCCGAATCAATAAGATTATTCTGTATTTGCATGTTTTCCATCAAAAACTGATACGGATAATCATTGTTAGCCAATATCCCACCTACACGTGCTGCTGCATCTATAATAACATCAGGTTTTTCTGCTGCAAAAAACTCATTAACAGCCTGTTGGTTTCTTAAATCAAGTTCTTTACTCGATTTTCCAATCAAATTAGTATAGCCCTTAGATGTAAGTGCGCGCCAAATAGCACTTCCTACCATTCCGTTATGGCCTGCAATATATATTTTCATAATTGAGTTTTAACTGGTTTAACAAAAAAGAATACAAATGTAATTAATTTGAGCCTCTTTTTCAATGAATTATATTAATTAAGGACTAAGTACAACTTACTGCAAAAGGTTAGAGTTAGCCTTTTCGAGCTGGCTGTAAATATTTTTTACCTCCTGAGAGTTTTCTTTATGTAAAATAAGGTTTGCGTTAAGTGTAGACACAAATATTGTATTTTCTAAACCTAAAAATGCCGTATAGTTATCTGTACCTATAACCATATTTCCAGACTCGTCTATCGGATGACCTGTCTTTTTTAAATAATCATATACCGAATCAAAAGAACCAAGATCTGACCAACGGAAAAGAGCCGGTACAACTTTGATTTTTTTACTGCGTTCCATAACAGCATAATCTATACTTATAGATGGAATTTCCATAGAAAGGGCCTCATCAAGCCTACCGTCTACAGCCTGTTGCCAAGCCACAAGCGATTTTTCATATACTTCAGGCTGGTATAACTTTAATTCATCAAGCAATACACTGGCTTTAAAGCAAAACATACCACTATTCCATAAAAAGTTACCTCTGTCTATAAATTCCTGCGCAGTAACCTGATTTGGTTTCTCTCTAAAAGAAAGCACCTCATCAGCATTATGCTCTATATATCCATAGCCGGTTTCAGGCTTTGTAGGGTGCACGCCAAAGGTAACTATATAGCCTTGTCCTGCTTTTGCAACTGCCTCATTAATAGCTTCAAGATATTTATCTTCATCTTCAATAATATGATCTGATGGAGTAATTATCAATATATCATCCGGCTGCGATGCAAATGCTGCAAAAGCAATAGCTGCTGCAGTATTTCTAGGAACGGCCTCAACAATATCAAGATAGTTTACAGAACAGTTCTCTAAAATTTCTTTACTCAAATGGCAGTTATCCTTGCTACCTACTACCACTACATTAGTAGCAAAAGGCTGGTTTCTTTCTGACGTCATTTCAAATAAAGACTTACCCCCAAAAATTGGCAGGTATTGTTTTGGCCTGCTCTTTCTTGACAGGGGCCATAAACGGCTACCAACTCCACCAGTAAGTATAACATGTGTAACTTTATCCATTTTTATAACACTTTGATATTAAACATAAAAAACTACTTTATAACTCTATAAACAAGGGCAAATCTATATCTTTTGCAGAGGCTTTAAGTTCGCTGCTCTTTAAAACCCAGTCGATATTAAGGGTAGTATCATTATAAAGTATACCCCTTTCAAATTCTTTACTGTAAAAATTATCACACTTGTAAAAAAACTCGGCTTCAGCACTTAAAACTACAAAGCCATGAGCAAAACCGCGGGGTACAAAAAGCTGTTTTTTGTTTTCGGCGCTAAGCTCAACAGCAACATATTGACCATACGTAGCCGATTCTTTTCTCAAATCTACAGCCACATCCAGTACTTTGCCGGTAATTACCCTTACAAGCTTTGCCTGCGCCGCTTCACCCGCCTGATAATGCAGCCCCCTTACAACCCCATAGGTAGAAAAAGACTGGTTATCCTGAACAAAATTTACATTTAGCCCCGTTGCGTCATTAAATTTTTTTTGGTTATAACTTTCAAAAAAATAACCTCTTTCATCATTAAAAACCTTCGGTTCTATTATTAAACAACCCGGTAACTTTGTTTCTGTAACTGTCATTATCTTGTTTCAATCAATGATAATAATTTTTTGCCGTAGCCGCTTTTAAGCAAAGGCTGGCACAATGCTCTAAATTGAAGCTCATCTATATAGCCCATTTCAAAAGCAACCCCCTCTATAGCACCAATCTTTAACCCCTGCCTCTCTTCAATTACCTCTACAAACTGTGCAGCCTGCATAAGCGATTGAAAAGTACCTGTATCAAGCCAGGCAGTACCACGATCTAGTATACTTACCTTTAGTTTACCTTTTTCAAGGTACGACTTATTAATATCAGTAATTTCGAGTTCGCCCCTATGACTTGGTTTTATGCTTTTGGCAATTTCTACAACACTATTATCATAAAAATATACTCCCGGCACTGCATAATTTGATTTTGGTTTTAACGGTTTTTCTTCAATAGATACTGCATTACCATTATCATCAAACTCTACCACACCATACCTTTCAGGATCATGAACGTGATAAGCATATATAATACCACCATCAGGATCATTATTAGACTCAAGCAGCTTGCCAAGGCCTGAACCATAAAATATATTATCGCCTAATATTAAGGCCACTTTATCATTACCTATAAATTCTTCACCTATCAAAAAAGCCTCTGCAAGGCCGTTAGGCAAATCTTGCACTGCATATTCAAACCTGCAGCCATATTTTTTACCATCTCCTAAAAGCTCTTTAAATAAAGGCAAATCTTTAGGTGTTGATATAATCAGGATTTCCTTTATGCCAGACATCATTAATGTAGACAACGGATAATATATCATAGGTTTATCATAAATAGGCATTAACTGCTTACTTACCGATAATGTTAATGGATGAAGCCTTGTGCCCGATCCGCCTGCTAAAATTATCCCTTTCATATATTGGCATTTCTTTCGGCATACTGCTTTTCATAATACTCCATGTAGGTACCCGAAGTAACATTTTTAAGCCAGTCTGCATTATTTAAAAACCAGTCTACAGTTATGTAAAGACCTTCGTTAAATGTTACCGATGGTTCCCAGCCCAGCTCCGCCTTTATTTTTGAGGCATCAATGGCATACCTAAGGTCATGCCCCGGCCTGTCTTTTACATACGATATAAGCTTTTCAGATGTGCCGGCATTCCTGCCAAGCTTTTCATCCATTATAGTACACAAAAGCTTTATTAAATCTATATTTTGCCATTCATTAAATCCACCTATATTATAGGTTTCATGGTTTTTACCATCATGAAAAACAACATCTATAGCCCTGGCATGATCTTTTACAAAAAGCCAGTCTCTTGTGTATTTACCATTGCCATAAACAGGCAATGGTTTATTTTGTATAATATTATTTATAAAAAGCGGTATAAGCTTTTCTGGAAAATGGTTTGGCCCATAGTTATTGCTGCAATTTGTAAGTACATAAGGAAGCCCGTATGTTTCGCCATAAGCCCTTACAAAATGATCAGACCCGGCTTTTGAGGCCGAATAAGGCGAATTAGGATCATAAGGTGTTTCTTCGGTAAATAAACCTTCGGCACCCAGTGAACCATATACCTCATCTGTACTAATATGATAAAAACGTTTACCATCCCAGTTACCCTGCCATACATTTTTAAATGCATTTAAAAGGTTTACAGTACCTAATATATTTGTTTTTACAAATGCAAGAGGATCTGTAATAGATCTGTCAACATGCGATTCTGCAGCAAGGTGTATTACACCGTCAAACCTGTATTTTTCAAAAAGGCTATTTATAAAAACTTCATCTGTAATATCACCTTTAATAAAGGTATAATTTGGCAAATGCTCAATATCTTTAATATTCTCAAGATTACCCGCATAGGTTAGAACGTCCAGGTTATAAATGCTATAATCCGGATATTTATTTACAAAATGCCTTACAGCATGAGAACCTATAAAACCCGCCCCACCGGTAATAAGTATTTTTGCCATTTTTAAGCCCAAAAAATTATTTACCTATAGCCTGAAACACAAACCCTATTTGTTTAAGTTTTTCGCCATCAAGCAAATTCCTTCCATCAAAAACAAAAGCCGGTTTTTTCATATTATCATAAATACGCTGCCAGTCATATTCTTTAAACTCGTCCCACTCTGTAAGTACAGCAACAGCATGGGCATCTTTACAAGCCTCATACGGGTCTTCAGTTACAGAAATACCTTTAGCATTTTCTTCCTTACTCCTT
>JAZKDS010000159.1:0-5896 GCA_040387455.1 Bacteroidota bacterium | reverse complement strand
CCCTGCTCCACACTTCAATTATATTTACTGCCGATGACAGTGTAATTTCATTTTTCTCCGGCGAGATACCCGCAAATGCCAAAAGATCTTTTGGTATAAGGAATCTGCCGGCATTATCTATCTCTACCATTTTAACGCCCGCCGTAAACCTCCTGATAAAATCATTGTTCTTTTTTACAAAGCGGTTAAGCTTATTTAGCTTATTCATCATTTTGTCCCATTCTGCCATAGGATACAGCTCAAGGCACGGCTGAAAAACCGAGCGCTTAAGCACAAAGCCCTTTTCGAGCCCTGCATGCAATTGCTTCTTGAGAGGAGCAGGCACCATCAGCCTTCCCTTCTCATCTGCCTTACATTCGTATGTTCCTATAATGGTATTCAATGAGTTAGGTCGTAAACGTTTATAGAGCAAATATATAGATATTTTCCCCACAGTTTACCACCCGCTCCCACTTTTGTTGATAAGTTTTGTATTTTCTCCCACCTGCCGATTGTATCGCAGTCTTAAAGAAACTTTAAAGCTTTGACAAATCGGCACGTATTAAAATCATAAGCCTATTGATATTTAAAAAATTAAGAATTCTTAACAATTAAATTAAAGATGTGTAAATAATTGGCATAATTACAAAAATAGTGCGGTTTACCAACATATATCGCAGTAAAAGTTGAAGATAACTTTACAGTCAAATCTTACAAAAATTTTGGATGCCAAAATTAACCCAAATATTACGTGGCTAAAGTCGTGTTAATAGAGAAAATCATATATTTGTGCTGATTAGAACTGTTGAAACATCAAGATGCAAAGCACAAACGACGAAGGTAAATACCATTATTTTGAAGCCGGAGAAGGCACACCAATCATAATACTTCACGGCCTTATGGGCGGATTAAGTAACTTTGACGGTGTGGCAAAATATTTTCCTGAAAATGGTTATAAGGTGGTAATTCCGCAATTGCCCATTTATACCCAAAGCATACTAAAAACCAATGTAAAGGCATTTGCCCGCTGGGTAAAAGACTTTATTACCTATAAAAAGTTTGACCGTGTTATATTGCTGGGCAACTCACTTGGAGGCCACATTGCACTGTACCATACTAAAATGTATCCTGAAAAAATGCTTGGCCTGGTTATAACCGGCAGCAGCGGGCTGTATGAAAGCGCCATGGGCGACAGCTACCCGCGCCGCGGCGACCGTGATTATATAAAAAAGAAGGCCGAAGACGTGTTTTATGACCCTACCGTTGCCACCGAAGAGATAATTGACGAGGTATACGCCATGGCTAATGGCCGCCTTAAATTGATAAAGACACTTACTATTGCCAAGAGTGCCATTAGGCACAATATGGCTAAAGATTTACCTAAAATGCACGTACCTACAGGTATTATTTGGGGCAAGCAGGATAGCGTAACACCGCCCGAGGTGGCAGTGGAATTTGACAAGCTATTGCCTAACAGCTCTTTGTACTGGATAGACAAATGCGGGCATGCTGCCATGATGGAGCATCCGGATGAGTTTAACCGCCTTATGCACGAATGGCTTAAAAAGACAGGTTTATAAACCACTTTAGATTGCAGTGGTAAAAAGTGGAACGATGCTATAAAAAGATTAAAAACCGAAATATGCCACACGACCATAATCATCACGGGCACGACCACAGCCATAATATTTCGGCTAAAAATATTAAAGCCGCCTTTTTTCTTAACCTTGGTTTTACCATTGCTGAGATAATAGGCGGCTTTTATGTAAACAGCGTTTCTATACTGTCAGACGCGCTGCACGATATGGGCGACAGCCTTTCGCTGGGTATATCGTGGTATTTGCACAACCGCTCTAAAAAAGGTGCCGACAGCAAGTTTACCTTTGGCTACAGCCGCTTCTCATTGCTGGGCGCATTAATAAACAGTATTATACTTATTGCAGGGTCGTGTTTTGTGGTTTATGAAGCCATTAAACGCCTTATGCACCCCGAGCCTGCCGATGCGCAGGGCATGCTGTATTTTGCCATACTGGGTGTTGCCGTAAACGGATATGCCGCCTTTAAGCTAAGCGGAGGCACATCACTCAACGAGCGCGTTGTGAGCTGGCATTTAATAGAAGATGTTCTGGGCTGGGTAGCCGTACTTATAGTATCTATTGTAATGATGTTTGTAGATGCACCGTGGCTTGACCCGGCGCTATCGTTAGCCATTACCTTATTTATACTATATAATGTGTTTGGCCGCCTTAAAGAAGTTGTTGTGATACTTTTGCAGGGTGCCCCCGCCGATATTGACGCGGAGGCTATTAAAGCGCAAGTATTGCAGCTACCCCATGTAGTAAGCATGCACCATATTAATATATGGTCTTTAGAAGGAGAACACCATGTGTATACCGCACATATAAAAACGCATGGCATTACTACCTTTCCGGAAATACTACAGGTAAAACGCAGCGTTAAGGCCATACTGAAACAGCATCCGTTTACACATTATACTATTGAGGTAGAACTTGAGGATGAGGTGTGCGACATGGCCCCCGAACATTCTTAGGTATTATATAACAACTGTTTATGCCTGCCCCAACCCTATTATACTTACCTTTAAGTATAATATACCCACATGAAAATACTTGTAACGGGCACCACAGGCTATATAGGCAAGCGGCTCATACCTTTTTTGCTGGAAGCCGGCCATGAACTGGTGTGCTGTGTGCGCGACCTGAACCGGGCACCACAAAAGTTTAAGGATATTCCGCAGATACATTTTTTGGAAGTCAACTTCCTTACGTATGATAGCGCCATACAAATACCTACAGATATTGATGTGGCTTATTACCTGATGCACTCTATGTCATCATCTGATGATTTTGACAAGCTGGAGGTTACCTGTGCCGAAAATTTCAAGAAATACACGGCTAATACCGACCTTAAGCAAACCATTTACCTGAGTGGCATTGTAAACGAAAAAGAACTTTCAAAACACCTGCAATCACGCAAGCATGTAGAAGAAACATTACAATCTGACACCTATGCGCTAACCACCTTCAGGGCAGGGATTATAGTAGGCAGTGGTAGTGCTTCTTTTGAGATAATACGCGACCTGGTAGAAAAGTTACCTATAATGGTTACGCCCAAATGGCTTAATACAAAAGCCCAGCCCATAGCCATACGCGATGTGCTGCTGTGCCTGAGCAGGGCCGCCGGAGACCAGCGCCTGTTTAACAACAACTATGATATTTACGGACCCGATGTGCTTACCTACAAGCAAATGCTGCTGGAGTTTGCAAAAGTGCGCGGACTGAAGCGTACTATCATTACGCTGCCCATAATGACACCCAAACTATCATCTTACTGGTTGTATTTTGTAACCTCAACAAGCTATAAGCTGGCCACTGCACTGGTAGACAGTATGAAAGTAGAGGTTGTGGGGCGCCCAAACAACCTGGGTGCCATGCTGGGTGTTTCACCCATAACCTATCATGATGCCGTAGTTAAAGCTTTTGAAATTATTGAGCTGGACAGCATACCCTCCAGTTGGAAAGACGCTATGGTAAACAGCCGTTTTCAGGAAAAGCTGGCCACCTACATTACCATTCCTAAGTTTGGCGTGCTTAAAGATGAAAAGATGCGCAAAATTACCAACGAAGAAGAGGTACTAAAACGCATTTGGGCACTGGGCGGCGTTACCGGTTGGTATTATGGCAACCTTTTATGGAAGGCACGCGGTTTTCTGGACAGGATTTTTGGCGGCATTGGGTTGCGAAGAGGCCGCACCAATACGAATGATTTGCAGGCCGGTGATGCGCTCGATTTTTGGCGTGTATTGCAGGCCGATAAAAAAGAAAAGCGCCTGCTACTATATGCCGAGATGAAGCTGCCGGGCGAAGCATGGCTGGAATTTAAGATTAAAGACGATAAGCTCTACCAGCGCGCGGTGTTTCGCCCAAAGGGAATTTTGGGTCGCATGTACTGGTATTCGGTACTACCGTTTCATTATTTTATATTCAACGGCCTTATTAACAACCTGGTTAAGGGCAAGGAAAAATAATATCATTGCAAAGGACTTATCATACTTTTATTGATTGGTAATCTTTGTAACTTTGCGGCTTTGCTACTTTGCAACTACCATAAGCTTTGATTTCTAAAAACACCATAGATACCGTATTTGAAACCGCCCGTGTAGAGGAGGTTATTGGCGATTTTGTGGTTTTAAAAAAATCAGGCACCAACTATAAAGGCCTGAGCCCGTTTAGTAATGAGCGTTCGCCAAGCTTTATGGTTAGCCCCGTTAAGCAAATCTGGAAAGATTTTAGTAGCGGCAAAGGCGGTAACAGTGTTGCTTTTTTAATGGAGCACGAGCATTTTACCTACCCCGAAGCCATACCTGGCAAGAAAATATAATATAGAAATAGAGGAAACCGAGCAAAGCGATGAGCAAAAGGAACAGGCTAACGAAAAGGAAAGCATGTACCTGGTATCTGAATACGCGCAAAAGTATTTTGAGAACACCATGCACAACACCGACGAAGGCCGCTCTATAGGCTACTCCTATTTTAAAGAACGTGGCTTTACAGGCGATACCATCAAAAAATGGGGCCTGGGCTATTCTCCCGAAGATTGGGATGCCTTTAGTAAAGACGCTTTAGGCAAAGGTTATAAAATTGAATACTTAGAAAAAACAGGCTTTACCATAGTGCGCGAAGACGGCCGCCTGGCCGATCGTTTCCGGGGCAGGGTAATGTTCCCAATACACAGCAGCAGCGGGCGTGTGCTGGGCTTTGGCGGGCGCATATTAGGCAATGATAAAAAGGTTGCCAAATACCTCAACTCGCCCGAGAGTGATATTTACCACAAGAGCAAGGTATTGTATGGAATATTTCATGCAAAGCAGGCCATTGCTAAAAAAGACAACTGTTACCTTGTAGAGGGCTACACCGATGTGATACAGATGCACCAGGCGGGCATAGAAAATGTGGTATCATCGAGCGGAACGGCATTAACGCCTGACCAGATCAGGCTTATAAACCGGCTTACCAAAAACATAACCGTATTGTTTGACGGCGATGCGGCCGGCTTAAGGGCATCCATTCGCGGTATTGACCTGATACTTGAAGAAGGCATGAATGTAAAGGTATGCACCTTCCCCGATGGAGATGACCCCGATAGCTTTGCAAAAAAAACACCCCACGACGAGCTGATTAAATATCTTGACGAAAACGCCAAGGATTTTATACAGTTCAAGGCATCGCTGTTAATGGATGAAGCTAAGAACGACCCGGTAAAAAAGGCAGGGCTTATACGCGATATGGTGGGCAGTATTGCTAAGATTCCGGACAGGATTCAGCGTGAGGTATATGTACAGGAAACCGCACGTATAATGGATATCAGCGAGCAGGTGTTGGTAAGCACCCTGGCACAGCTGGTAAGCAAAGACATTGCCGATGCCGACAAAAAATATAAAGAAGAACGCAGGGAGCAGGTAATGCAACCCGTGTTTGATGATATGGGCGAGCCACAACAGGGCCAGGCCCGTATCAATATACTGGATGCGCTTGAAAGGCGCATTATAGAAATCCTGTTGCTCTACGGAGGTACGGAGCAGGATTTTGAAGACGTATATATTAAGTATGACGAGTTTGGCAAAGAGTATGAATACACCGAAAGCAAGACCTACAAGGTGTATGAGCGCGTGTATCTGAACCTTCAGGAAGATGAGATACAGTTTACCAACCCGGTATTTAAAGACCTGTATAAGGCTATAACAGACCATTACCTGGCGCACCAGGATCTTAATGTAGAGAGCTTTTTAAATACCCTGCACCCGGAACTGCAATATGTAGCAGCCGATATTTTTATGCAGGACGAAAAATATGCCCTGCACGAATGGGAAGAAAAAAAACAGATTCCCGTTAAGGAA
>JAZKDS010000158.1:6276-8816 GCA_040387455.1 Bacteroidota bacterium | reverse complement strand
TTAAAAAAATCGGCTGTGCCAGCTTTCTCCTGCCGGTACTTCCCAATATTCCTGGTACTCACCTAGTGTATTAACAAGGTTATTAAACACTATAGTATTTGCAGATACTGACTTTTCTTTGGCCAGTTTTTTAAACTCTATAAGCGGCTTGTGTGTTATGAATTCACCCTGCTTAAAGGATACATTCATTTTATCAAGCAAGTTTACCTTATACTTTTGCTCCAACTGCTGTATAAAATGTACCGATGCATCTATAGAGCAACCTGTGGCATGCTGACCACTATCCTGATTTACAGCAAGTATTATAAAACGGCTATATCTTGTAATAAAAGAGGCCTCAAGGCCGGTGCCATGGGCAGCCCAATGCTCTACAAAACTTTTAAGGGCAGTTTCTATTTCAGTAATTTCCTCATCAGAGAATTTTCTGTCGCTTTGGTAAATCCAAACTTTAGACTCCTCCGGCAATGTATCAAATTCAACGTACATAATTTCTTCTTCTTATAAATCCTTAGCATTAGCAATAAGCTCTGCCACATCCATCACTTTAATATCGTGCTCACGATCTTTGGCTTTTATGCCATCGGTAAGCATAGTGTTGCAAAACGGACAACCCGCTGCTATAATTTCAGGCTGCGTTTCAAGGGCATCTTCTGTCCTTTCAACATTTACATCCTTATTACCTTTTTCCGGTTCTTTAAACATCTGTGCACCACCGGCACCACAGCAAAGACCATTGCTACGACTGCGTTTCATTTCAACCAGCTCGGCATCCAGTTTTTCTATAAGCTCACGCGGAGCCTCATATATATTGTTCGCACGCCCCAAATAACAAGGGTCATGAAACGTAATTTTTTTACCTTTAAACTGGCCACCTTCTATAGTAAGCCTGCCATCATCAAGTAAAGATTTTAAAAATTGGGTATGGTGCACCACCTCATAGCTGCCACCCAATTCCGGATATTCATTTTTTATGGTATTAAAACAGTGCGGACAAGCCGTTACTATCTTTTTTACATCATAGGCATTAAGCACCTCAATATTAGCCATGGCCTGCATCTGGAACAAAAACTCATTACCGGCACGCTTTGCAGGGTCTCCGGTGCAGCTTTCTTCTGTTCCTAATACGGCAAAAGGAACTTTCGCACTGTTTAAAATCTTAACAAATGCTTTAGTTATCTTCTTGGCCCTGTCATCAAAACTGCCTGAACAGCCTACCCAAAATAAAACTTCGGGTTGTTGTCCGGTAGCCATCATGTCGGCCATTGTAGGTACGTTTATGCTTTCTGTACTCATAGCGTTTTAGTCTTCTTCGTGCTTACCGTCGTCAAATACCTGTATGGTAACGGCTTTTTCAATCAAATTTGTAAACTTGCCCCTGTATCGCGTAGCTTTTACCAGGTGGTTATCAATCCAGTGGTAGTTTCCTCCCCTTGGTTTTCCCATAAGCATCCCGTGGTATTTAAATCCATGTTCTTTTAACCATGCTTCTGTAACCTCACGGTGTGCCTCTGTACGGCTTGTAAAAAAGAATATAATATGCCCTGCATCAAACCAGCCGTTAAGCGTTTCAAGTGCATCAGGATAAACAGCAGCTGTAACCATACGTTCCGGCTCCTCGTTAGGAATATCATCACAAATGGTACCATCAATATCAATAAGGTAGTTTTTAATACCCTCTGGTAAAATCGGGCTTAAATGTTCACCATTTTCTGTAATAGGCTGCAGGTTTTTTTCTATATCCTCTGTGTTCATGGGGCTATATATATATTATAATTCTTCTTTCCAGTTCAGGCGGTCCATTTGGCTGTATTGCCATGGCGCACCGTTATTTTCAATATTTGCCATCATGCCGTTAAGCTCTGTAGGCGCAGCACTTTGCTCCATAACCAGGTATTGCCTCATATCCATAATAATAGATAAAGGGTCAATATTTACGGGGCAAGCCTCTACACAGCCGTTGCAGGTAGTACATGCCCAAAGTTCTTCGGGTGTAATATAATCGTTAAGCAGCATTTTGCCATCATCAACAAATGTGCCTTTATTTTTATCAATATTCTTACCTACTTCTTCAAGACGATCGCGCGTTTTCATCATGATAAGCCTTGGTGAAAGTTTTTTACCGGTTTGGTTTGCCGGGCAGGCCGATGTACAACGGCCACACTCTGTACAGGTATAGGCATTAAGCAACTGAACCCAGTTAAGATCATGAACATCGCTAGCGCCAAATTTAGCAGGAACCTCACCCTCGGCAGCCGATGGTGCAGCAGCAAATGGATCGGCATTAGGATCCATCATCAATTTAACTTCTGCCGTAACCGTTGCATTATTTTCAAACTTACCTTTAGGCTCAAGCTTGGCAAAATAGGTATTAGGAAACGCCAAAAGTATGTGTAAGTGCTTAGAGAAATACAGGTAATTCATAAAAATTACCAGTCTTTTTCCGGTTTAATGACAGAAGCTGCGTTTACCTTATTTAATTTATCCTGCAGGTTTTTCTCCTGTTCCATCAATGCTTTAAGTTTCTCTTCGGCGTCTTTCCT
>JAZKDS010000158.1:4175-6266 GCA_040387455.1 Bacteroidota bacterium | reverse complement strand
CTCAATAAATACTGCGGTACCTTGGCTTAAACCATCAAACAATGGTGTAATAAAGCCTGAGATAGGAAATGCGCCAGCCTGTGTATAGTGGTGTGCATTTATAGACTGCAAATAGCCATCGGTAGCATTCATGGTAAGGAATAACACCATAAGCACGGTTTCGAAATACAAAATGATATTAGCATCATTTTTAGGCCAGCCTTTAAGATCGCCATGTGCAAAACGCCATAGTTTGATAACATTTCGGCGAATCCAAAAGATTACTACCGACACGATAACTCCAAAAGCAAGTATTTCAAAAAAGCCTATAAGAAAATTATAGCCACCACCCATAAATGCAAATATGCGGTGTGTACCAAAAATACCATCAATTATAATTTCAAGAAGTTCTATATTGATAATAATAAAGCCCACATATACTATAATGTGTAGTATACCCGCCACAGGACGGCGTACCATTTTGCTTTGCCCAAGGGCAATAAGCGCCATATTGTGCCAGCGAGCCTTAGGATTATCAAACCTATCTACCTTGTGCCCAAGCTTTATATTGCGCACTAATTTTTTTACGTTGAGGGCAAAGTAGCCAAAACCCAACGCTAATAATATAATAAACAGAACATTATCTATGTAACTCATATAGTAAAGGTATTAGCAACCTTTTTCCTTTAGTTATTTTTCTTTTTTCTCTTCGGTATATGGTGTAGCTTTTCTACCAAATACAGAGAAATGAACATAACGTTTAGGATTATTTTTCATATCTGCAAGCAGCTCTTTTAACTCGTTTGATGCATCTGTAAGGTTATCATACATAGCTTCGTCTTTAAGTAATTTACCCAAAGAACCTTTACCAGACTGTACATCATTTATTATCTGGTCTACATTAGCCAGTGATTTCTCAAGCTTTTTAACTGCTACACCCAGGTTAGCCTTATTTATAGAATCTGAAATTGCAGCAAAATTCTCGCTTGTGCGTTTCAGGTTCCCCATAGTGGCATCAATATTATTCTTATTGCCCGATATGGTACCGTTAAGACTATGTGCTGCACTATTAAACTCACGCATAGTACTGCTCATTTCAGCAATGGCAATACGCAGGTTGTCCTGTGTTTTTCTATCAAAAATATTAGATATATTATGCAATAAACTATCGGCAGTAACTACCGTAGCTTCAACTTTATTTTGAAGTGGCGAAAGCTTATCTCCTATTACGGCAAGCATACCCGGCTCAAGCTGGCTCCTTAAATATTGTCCATCTTTGGCATCGGTATGATTTTTTAAATCAGGAGCAATGGCAATTTGCTTTCCCGAAAGTCCAAATCCAGGCTCATATAATATAGCCGCACTTGTTGAAGATATAGGGAAATCAGTTTTTACCTGTAGCTCTACCACAAGTGTACCCTGAACAGTATCTCTAAAAGCTATGGAATTTATTTTACCAACCACAAGGCCGTTTAACGTTACGGGGGCGGATGGCGAAAGGCCTTCTACATTATTGTAAACTACGTAGTATGTTTTATAGGAGTTAAAAAGGTCTCTCCCTCTTAAAAAGCTATATCCCCAAATAAATAATAATATTGCAGATATAACCAGTATAGCGGTTTTTGCTTCTCTTGTTACTTTCAAAACAGGTTATTTTTTAACAAATGTAGGACAAATAAATGTATTAAAATGTGAATATTATTGTAAAGGTTACTTCTTCTTTAAGGCTTCCTGCATTGTTATTTTTTTTCCATCTCTAAAAGGAACAATAAATGCCGATGTAAAACCCTTATCTTTTGCAACTTCCAAAAGTTCTCGGGCTTTGGCAAGATCTGACGTATTACCATAAAAATATTTTATAACGCTTGTACTGGCATCTTTAGAAAGCTGGTCAAGTCCTTTAAAATTTGAAGCCGTAAGTTCCAGTGATTTTCCACTTGCAGAAATTTGAACTTTATATATAACACCTTTTTCTGATGCCGAAGCAGCTGTAGTGGTTGCAGGCGTTGGTTTGGGTTTTGTTTCATTTTTTTCAGGCGCAGCAGCTGTTTCAGGCCGTCGTTGAACATGCGCGTGCCCTAGCGGATTTCCACGAAGGCCGGAACCGCCTTG
>JAZKDS010000158.1:0-4165 GCA_040387455.1 Bacteroidota bacterium | reverse complement strand
CTTTATATTCTTCTGTACCAGGCACAAAAAATTCTTTTTTATATTGTACTATAGCTTTTGCTACAGAAGCCGCCAATTCATTTTGGCCTGCTTCGCTGTTAAGGTATTCTCCCTCTTGTTTATAAGAAAGGAAACCTAACTCTATAAGTATGCTTGGCATGGCCGTTTTATGAAGTACCCAAAACGGAGCCGATTTAACTCCACGGCTTTTACGCTTCAAATCATCTGTAAACACAGCCTGAACTTTACTTGCAAGATCTATACTTTGTGTAATATTTTGCTCCTGCCCTAACGTTATACCTATTATTGACTCAGGATCATTAGGGTCAAAACCGCCGTATTTAACTTTATAGTTTGCCTCAAGCGTTACAACCGAGTTCTCTTTTTTAGCCACATCAAGGTTACTTGCATTTTTACTGTTACCAATAAAAAAGGTCTCAGTACCAAATGCAGTTTTTTTAGCCTCGCCATTACAGTGAACAGATACAAAAAGATTTGCATCGGCTTTATTTGCAATGTTTGGCCGCTCCTTAAGCTCTATAAATACATCTGTTTTACGGGTATAAATTACCTCAATATTCTCTTTTTCTAATATTTTACCCACTTTAAGGGCAACATTAAGCGCTATATTTTTTTCAATGAAGCCATGATAAACGGCACCATAATCTTTACCACCATGGCCGGCATCAAGCACTACCCTAAATTTAGCATTGCCCTGGGCTAAAATTGTGCCGCAAAATATAATAAAAGTAAAAAAAGTCAGTTTTAAATTCTTGTGTCCCGTCATGATATCCTGTTATTATGCTGCTTATGTTATAATTATGATTAATTCTTGTGTTTGACAAAAATATTGTAAGTTTGACACTCCAAAAAATAAGCTTCACTGTTACAAAAATAGTATTAAAACCATTGCGTGCAAAGTTATTTCATATCGTTTTATTATCAATTTTCCTAACAGTAGGAAGCCTAAGCGCTACCGCTCAGGAAGTGCGTGGAAAAAATCCATCAATACCAGCAGTTAAACCAACTGATACTACAACTGTTGCACCTGTGCAAACAAGTGTTGTAACAGATACCGTACCTCTTGTTGTTAAAGATACTGTAATTCCTAAAAAAAGTACGGGTCTTGATGCCATTACCAGGCGAAAAGCAAAAGATTACCAAAAAATTGACCAGCGCAATAAAGAACTTACCTTATATAATGAAGCCGAACTATACTATAAAGATATAGAACTCAAAGCTGGCATAATTATTATGAGGTATGAAAAAGATGAAGTTTTTGCCGGCCGTATTAAAGATTCTCTTGGCAACTACTCTCAATTCCCCTATTTTAAGCAGGGTAATAACGTGGTAGAGGCTGACTCTATACATTTTAATACAGTTACAAAAAAAGCAAGGGTTTGGGGCTCACGCACCGATCAGGGTGAATTTAGGGTAAAGGCAGAACTAACCAAAAAAGAAAACGACTCTGTTTACTTTATGAAGAATGCCATCTTTACCACTTCTAAAAACATTGAGCATCCTGAATATTATTTTAAAGCACGTAAAATAAAGCTGGTACCGGGCAAAAAAGTAGTAGTAGGGTTTACGAACCTTGTTATTGCCGATGTACCTACACCGGTAGCACTGCCATGGGCATTTTTCCCAATGTCTCAGGAAGCGGCTTCAGGCTTTATTGTACCCACGTATGGCGATAGCAACAGCCAGGGCTTTTATTTACAAAATGGTGGCTGGTATTTTGCTCTGGGTGATTATTATGACCTTGCCCTTACCGGAGATTACTACACTAACGGCAGTTATGGGCTCCGGGCACAATCCAGTTATGCCAAGCGTTATAAATTTAGCGGTAACGTTAACATAAGGTTTGAAAATTTGATACAAAGCGAACGCGGCCTGCCCGATTACAGCCGTGCAAAAAACTACAACATACAGTGGAGCCACAACCAGGATAGTAAAGCAAATCCTAACTCAAGGTTTTCTGCAAGTGTAAACTTAGGTTCAAGCCAGTATTATCGTCAGTCGCTTAACGTTACAAACGTGGGTGCCGGGCTAAACAATACATTTCAGTCGTCAGTATCGTATTCAAAAACGTTTCAAACAGTACCTCAGGTTAACTTTTCAATTAGTGCCACGCATAGTCAGAATACTAATAACCAGAGCATAAACATGACTCTACCTACCCTACAGGCAAGTGTAGACAGGATATTTCCGTTTGCAAGCGACGAAGAGCCTAAAAAAGGTATTATCAAAAATATAAACCTGCAATACAACCTGCGCGGTGAAAACAGGATTTCTACCTACGACTCGCTTTTCTTTAAGCCACAAATGTTTCGAGATGCAAAATCGGGCATACAGCATACCATACCTTTAAGTACTAACTTTAAAGTATTTAAACACTTTAGCGTTTCTGCCAGTACAAGTTTTCAGGAAACCTGGGTAATGAACACTATAGACAGAGAATATAATGCAGCGCGCGATTCGATAGTTACGACTGATCTTAAAGGTTTTGATTCTTTTAGAACGTATAACTTTTCATCAAGCATAGGTACTACCATATATGGTACATTTAATTTTGGCGAAGATAAAAAAATACAATCCATACGCCATGTAATGCGTCCGTCGGTTTCTTATACTTACACCCCATCTTTTGATCAGTATTTCGATACTTATCAAATAGATGCTGCAGGAAACTATAAAGACTACAGCCGTTTTGAAGGTGGGCTTTTTGGCCAGCCTCAACAAAGCTACAGCAATAATATTGGGCTTTCATTAAACAATACTTTTGAAGCCAAGGTGCGCGATGATGAGGAAGGTGCTACTGAGGCTAAAAAAATAATGCTGCTTAATAACCTTAACCTTACCACTGCCTATAATATGGCGGCCGACTCACTGGCGTGGTCTCCTCTGCGCCTTACGGGTGGTACCAACCTTTTTAAGGAAAAAATGAACGTAAACTTTGGTGCAACGTTAGACCCATATGCTATTGATAATTCCGGACAAAGAATAGATGTTTTTAATATAAACAACGGTGGTAGCCTTTTCAGGATGACAAGCGCTAACCTAACCTTAAACTACTCTATTACCAGTGAAGACGGTAAAGGTGGGGCAGATAAAAACGAAGATAGCCAGACGGCGCGTAATGGCGGGCGAACCGATGACCTTTTTGGTACCGCTACAGATTTGAGCGATACAAGAAACAGTATGTTTAAGGATGATGACGAGGATACGTCCAAAAAAGATAAATCGAAGGGTGGTTTTTATAATGCAGAATTGCCCTGGGATTTAAGGTTTGCCTACTCATTAACCTATGGCAACGCAAAAAGAGAAAACAAAATAACAGGCAGTTCAATAATGCTATCGGGCAATGTAGATATTACACCCCGCTGGAAAATGGGCTTTTCATCGGGTTATGACTTTGTACAAAAGGGCGTAACGTTTACACAGCTTCGTTTTGAACGCGACCTGCTTAGCTGGCGTATGGACTTTAACTGGGTTCCGTTTGGAGACAATACCTACTGGGGCTTTTTTATTGGTATAAAATCATCAGTACTTAGTGATATTAAGTATGATAAGCGCCAGGTACCGGATAGGATAATAAGATAATAGCAATTAATTATATTATGAAAAAAATTATTTTCACAGATAAAGCCCCGGCACCTATAGGGCCTTATAACCAAGCTGTTTTAATTGGCAATACACTGTATACTTCTGGCCAGATACCTCTTACAGCCACGGGAGAACTGGTAACCGGCAGTATTGAAGATGAGACCAAACAGGTTATGGAAAACATGAAAGCGGTTTTAGAAGCGGCTGGAGCAACTTTTGAAAGCGTGGTTAAAACAACCATCTTTATTATGGATATGGGCGACTTCGCTAAAATAAATGGCGTTTATGGCAGTTATTTTAACGAAGAAACAGCTCCTGCACGCGAAACCGTACAGGTTGCGGGGCTGCCTAAAAGTGTAAATGTAGAAATCAGCATGATTGCCGTTTTATAAAAAATACAATCATACATATAAAGCAAAAGCCCGCTAATAGCGGGCTTTTTTATATCTCTGTCTCGTCCTGAAAAAAGTTGACTAATAAACGTCAACACTATGAAACTACAAAAACACAAGGAGATTCAGCAATCCCCCGTTGCCAAGTACAGCGAAGCTTTCAAACG
>JAZKDS010000157.1:0-2358 GCA_040387455.1 Bacteroidota bacterium | reverse complement strand
AACAGCAAATCGTTCTTAACGCCTCAGCTTCTATTTTGCTTAACGCAACGAAGTTTAAGGCCTTTAGCTTCACTCATGGCGTATTTGTACTTATGCTTACTGTATTCTAATTTGAAACTTGGAATTTCAAAACCTTTACATCTCCACCATGGCGATATCCTTGTCGGCTATATCATTAAGCGGCTGCTGTGCTGCGCGGCGTTTTACCAGGCGGTCTACGCGCGCCATAAGCACAATGCTTATAACGGTAATGGCTGCTACTATGTAGCCCACAATTTCATAATGCTGTAAAGGGCTGGTCTTGGTGGGCTGAAACACCACCATGCCGCCTATTGCCGCACCTATGCCGCCCGATATTTGCTGTAATGATGCATTAAGGCTCATAAATGCGCCACGGTCCTGCATGGCAGGTACACCGCTTACCAGGGTGGTGCTGGGCACCATACGGCCGGTTATACCTACCATCATAAGTATGTTGAGCAGTATTACAATAGCTAAGTGCACGGCGCTAAGGTGGGTATATATTATAATAACAGCCACCGTCCAGATGCAGGCTATGGCAAACAACTTTAGCTTATCAATCTTATCGCTTAAAACCCCCATTAAAGGCATGGCAATAAGCGTCATGATACCGGCACACAAAAACACATAGGGCAGGTTTTCTTCGCTTACGTTGAGGTTGTTTCGGGCAAACACGCTGCCAAAGGGCATCATCATGAACCCGCCTATAGATAGCAGGGCAGTAGAGGTAAAGGCAATACGGTAGTCTTTGTTTTGTATGGTGTGCCACAGGTGCAGCAACGGCGATTTATCTTTCCGGATGGCCAGGTGGGCATTAACCGGCTTAAGCATAGTGATTAATAATACCACAACAACTGCTGCAAGCCCTGCCACGGCTAAAAAGGTGGCATGCCAGCCTAAATGCGTTGCCAGGTAAAGCCCGGCAGGTATGCCCAGTACCTGGCTTGCGCCAAAGCCCAGCTGTATAAAGCCCAAAACGCGGCCGCGCTGCTGTAGGGTAAACAAATCGGTCACGATGGCCATAGATATGGAGCCTATTACACCGCCAAACAGGCCGGTAATAATGCGCGCTGCCACAAGCCACTGATAACTGTTAACCAGGCCGCACATAATGGTGCCGCCCACAAAGCCGATGTAAAAAAACAGTAACAGCTTTTTACGGTCGAACTTATCGGCAAAGCCTGCGGTTAAAATACCCGAAAAGCCTGCGCTAAAGGCGTAAGCCGAAACGGCTATACCAAACTGCGAGGTGTTCATATTAAGTGATTTTACAAGAATATCTCCCATGGGCGACATCACCAAAAAATCGAGTATTACGGTAAACTGGGTGATGGCCAGTATGAAAATTACAAATTTTTCGTATCCCGAAAAGGGAGTTGAAGGGGCTTTTTCCATTGTTCCTGAACTTTAAAGACTTTTGACCTGTGACCTTCGGCTTAAGCTATTCTTCATCCTGAACCTGGTCTTTTTCTACGGCATCATTATCTTTATAATCGGGATACAGGAATTTGTTGTACGGAAAGCGCGTAACGTGAATTTCTCTTACGATATCATACACCCTTTCGCGGAACTCTTCAAAGTTTTCTTTGTTAATGGCCGAGATAAACAGGGCGTTCTTTTCGCCCACGTTGCTCATCCAGGTTTGTTTCCATTCTTCAAGGCTAAAGTGACGTGGCGTTTTTTCGGTAACCAAATCATCTTCATCAATAGTAAGCGGCTTGTAGGCATCAATTTTATTGAATACCATTATGGTAGGCTTATCGGCGCTTTTTATATCCAGCAAAATTTTATTTACCGATGCAATGTGGTCTTCAAACTCGGGGTGGGAGATGTCTACCACGTGCAATAGCAGGTCGGCCTCGCGCACTTCGTCCAGCGTACTTTTAAAGGAGTCTACCAGCTGCGTGGGCAACTTACGTATAAACCCTACGGTATCAGACAGCAGGAAGGGCAGGTTTTTAATTACCACTTTGCGCACGGTAGTATCGAGCGTGGCAAACAGTTTGTTTTCTACAAACACCTCGCTTTTGCTAATAACATTCATCAGGGTGCTTTTGCCCACGTTAGTATAGCCCACAAGGGCTACACGCACCATGGCGCCGCGGTTGCCGCGCTGCACGCCCATCTGGCGGTCTATGGTGCGTATCTTTTCTTTAAGGAGTGCTATACGGTCGCGCACAATACGGCGGTCTGTCTCAATTTCTGTTTCACCGGGTCCGCGCATACCTATACCACCACGCTGGCGCTCAAGGTGGGTCCACATGCCACTAAGGCGTGGCAGGAGGTAAATGCACTGTGCCAGCTCTACCTGTGTGCGTGCATAGGATGTTTCGGCAC
>JAZKDS010000156.1:0-4211 GCA_040387455.1 Bacteroidota bacterium | reverse complement strand
AACTTAGAGATGCCTATATAAAGTGCCGAAGCAAACCCTATAAAAAACATTAGTACACCCAGTGCCCCAAAAAAGTGCATAGGCCTTTTACCAAAACGAGACAGGAACCAAATGGTTATAAGGTCCAGCAGGCCATTGATAAAGCGGCTCATACCAAATTTTGATGTGCCATATTTGCGTGCCTGGTGTATAACTATTTTTTCGCCAATGTTGCCAAAACCGGCATTTTTAGCCAATACAGGTATGTAGCGGTGCATTTCGCCCGAAACCTCTACATTTTTAACTACTTTATTTTGATAGGCTTTAAGCCCGCAGTTAAAGTCGTTAAGGCGCACACCCGATGTTTTGCGTGCAGCCCAGTTAAAAAGCTTGCTGGGCATATTTTTAAACATTACCGAATCATAACGCTTTTTTTTCCAGCCGCTTACCAGGTCAAAACCACCCGATGTAACCATGCTGAACAGTCCCGGAATTTCGTCTGGGCTGTCCTGTAAATCGGCATCCATGGTAATAATAACATCGCCTTCGGCACGTGCAAAACCTGCGTGCAGTGCCTGACTTTTGCCATAATTACGCATAAAGCGTATGCCATGTATGTTTGGGTTTTGATTGGCAAGGCCTTGTATTACAGCCCATGAGGCATCGGTGCTGCCATCATCTATAAAAATTACTTCGTAGGTAAAATTATTATCGGCCATTACCCTTACAATCCAGTTATGGAGTTCGGTAAGCGATTCGTCTTCGTTAAGAAGCGGTATAACAATAGATAAATTCATTAATTATAAACCTCGTTATTCTTTTTCATTGCAGCAGCTACTATAAGGCCTATTATGGTATACATTACAAGTCCGCCTAAATAAGATTTAATCATAGACACAGGAGCAAAATTATCTGTTTCTCTCATAGTCTTAACGGTTTCTGCTATATCCTTGGTTTTTGTACCTGCTTGCTGCATAAATTTAACTGTCATTTCTATGGCGCTCTCTGTAATTGTTGTTTTTGCTGCAGGATCAATAAAGTTAAATAAAACAAGCATGTAAAGGCTGCCCATAAGTGCACCAATAGCCATGGTTATAAAAAATACGGTAAAGGCATCTTTAAATGATATAAAGCCCATAAGCCCTTTTTTAGCTTTTGCCACGGCCACTATACCTATAACTATATTTATTAAAAATAGGGTAATACCTACCCATATGTTTACAAACAATGTAATATCTAAAGCATACATTATAGTGTAAGCAATTATAGAAATTACCCCCATAATTACCCCAAAATTAACTCCGTTTTTTTTTACTATTTCGTTCATGGTTTTGTTGATGTTTGTTTTAACAGGCAAATATACTAATTCCGTTATTATTCATCGTTAAAAAAGTGTAGCGATTGTATCGAAAAAAACAACGGCTACTCTTTGATATTACAAAAAATAGTTTACTTTTGCACCCTGAATTAAAGTTTATAAACAAAAAGCTAACAGGCGTTTATACCTTTCTTAACAGAAAGCCGCAAAACAAATGGTAGCCAAACAATAAAAAATTTATCAAAATGAAAAAAGGTATTCACCCAGAAAATTACAGATTAGTTGCTTTTAAAGACATGTCTAACGAAGAAGTTTTTATCACTAAATCTACTGCAGACACTAAAGAAACAATAACTCACGAAGGTGTTGAGTACCCGGTTGTGAAAATGGAGATTTCTCGTACATCACACCCTTTCTACACAGGTAAATCTAAACTTATCGACACCGCTGGTCGTATCGACAAGTTCAAAACCAAATATGCTAAATTTACTAAAGAAACTCCAGCTACTGAAGAGTAATTTAGTTCTTTACTTACATACAAAAGCCTTCCGGAAACGGAAGGCTTTTTTTTGGTTTTTAAGAGGCAAAGTAGCAAAGGGGCAAAGTAGCAAAGTTATCTGTGCGAAAAAACTTTGCCCCTTTGCCTCTTTGTTTCTTAGTTACTTTCTAAAAAACTTTAACTTTGCCTCTTTGCTACTTTGTAACTCTGCAACTCTAAAAAAAATGAACTACATACTTTTTGATGGCCCTGTGCGCATTGCCCTGCTACCATTTACCTTTACCCGCCCTGTGGCCGATATCCGTATAGGTATACTTACCATCCGCGAAAAATGGGAGAAATACCTTGGGTATACTACAACCACAATTACAGAGGAATACCTTATGGAAAAATTTCCGATGGTAGAGATGGAACAAAATGTACTTATAAACGCATCTTATCTGCCTAATGAGGTTTTAGCCGAAATGGTTATGGCACTGGAAGATAATCAGGCCATTTTTAGTGGCGATGAAGTAGTTGCCTTTTATACTAAAGATACACAGGAAGAGGTTGATTTTGATACGTATGATATTATAGAGTATGAAGATGACGTACTTAAAGTTGAGCACTCTTGGGATATATTTAAAAAGAACGATGCGGCACTGCGCGAAGATTTTGAACTTATTACAGAAGGCCGTATATCTCAGCCTATACCTGCTACGGTTAACACGCTTTCACCCGAAAATATTTTTATTGAAGAAGGTGCAAAACTTGAATTCGTTACATTAAATGCTTCTACCGGCCCTATTTATATTGGTAAAAATACCGAGATTATGGAAGGGGCTATCATTCGTGGGCCTTTCGCTTTGTGCGAAGGTGCAGTGGTTAAAATGGGTGCTAAAGTGTATGGCGCTACCACCGTGGGGCCTGAGTGCCGTATAGGTGGCGAGGTAAGCAATTCGGTATTATTTGGCTATAGTAATAAGGGGCACGATGGGTTTTTAGGTAATTCAGTTTTAGGCGAATGGTGTAACCTAGGTGCCGATACAAACAACTCTAACCTTAAAAACAACTACGAAGAGGTTAAGTTATGGAGCTATGAAAAAAGCGGTTTTGTAAAGACTGGCCTGCAGTTTTGTGGCCTTATGATGGGCGACCACAGTAAAAGCGGTATTAATACTATGTTTAATACCGGCACGGTGGTGGGCGTTTGCGCCAATATTTTTGGCAGTGGTTTCCCGCGCAATTTTGTGCCTAGCTTTTCATGGGGGGGGGCAACCGGCATGGTAACTTATGATGTACAGAAAGCTTTTGAAACGTCCCGTATTGTTATGAGCCGCCGCAATATTGATTTTACGGAGCAAGATGAAGCCATATTGGCAGAAGTATATGAGCAAACCGAAAAACTAAGGGCAATTAATAATTCGATTCTTTTCATTTTTAAAAATTCAAGTTAATGATTAAAAAAAATATTCCCTAATTGATAAGATTAGGGAATACTTAAACAAAACTCAAATCAAACTAATGCTTCTTATTTTAAAACAAATCCCATATCATCCATAAGGATTGTATTTCCTCCAAAATTACCTGATTCCTGAAGTGTTAACTGATCGAAAGTAGTTGGATTTCCAATATCAGAAAATGGAATTTCAATTGTAGTCCATTTATTCGTTATCGTTTTCTTGATTTGATAAGCCCATCCGCCAAAAACAAAAACTACACTTGCAGCTGTATTTGTAGAAACGCTCTTAACTTTTACTCTAAATGCTTTATATTTTGAAACATCTCTGGAATTAAACTTCATATCAGCACCATTCCAGCCTCCAAAAATAAATTTAATTGAAGTTTCTCCCTGAACTTTATCATCTTTGAAACCGGTATCAAAAGTATCACTCCCACTCCAGTGTCCAGCATCTCCTTGCAAAGCATCGTCATATAACGCTGATCCAATTGCTTCTTCAGAAGTTGTAGAGCCTGAAATATTAGTAACAGTAACGTATTTATCTATTGCATTAGCCGGCATTTTAAATTTAATTTCTGTTAATGTAGAAGAGATTACAGGAACATCTGAAGTACCTACTTTTACTGTAGGGTTTAAAAAATAGTCGCCATAAACTGTCACTACATCGCCTGCAGCAGCATTGATAGAATTAAAACTATCAAATTTTGGTGTTGGCGGAGCAACTACAAAATCATATAATATTGTTCCTTGTTTAGTAACAACCTTTAATTTATTACTGGAATTTGCATAAGGTGTTTTTTCATCTATTAAAACAAAGATGGCGGTATTTGTAACCAACGTTGGATTAAAATAAGTATCAAAATCATTAAAGTAGATTTTTGTAACCGTTGAAAGACCAGTACCACTAATAATATAATAATTTTTAGGATCGCCAACTTTTACGGGAACCAAATCTCCTTCAACTGCTTTTGCTA
>JAZKDS010000155.1:7351-8085 GCA_040387455.1 Bacteroidota bacterium | reverse complement strand
CTACACAGTGCCTAAATTAGAAAAAGAAGCCTTTTTACTGGCAGAGCTTAGCGACTACTCTAAGTACAACCTGCTTAAGGGCGAGGCCAACATCATCTTTGATGGTATGTATATAGGCAAAACGTTTATTAACCCTAACCAGACTACTGACACGCTTAACCTGAGCATGGGCAGGGATAGAAAGGTATCTGTAACACGAGAAAAGATTGTAGATAAATCGGGCACTAAATTCCTTTCAGCCAGTAAAGAACAAACCTTTACTTACGAAGTTACAGTGCGCAACAATAAAAAAGATGCCATAGAAATTACGGTTAAAGACCAATACCCGCTAAGTTCTGATAAAGAAATTGAAATAGAATTGCTGCAAAGCGATAAAGCTAAAGTAAATGCCGAAACCGGCATACTTACATGGCAGATGAAGCTGGCACCCGGCGAAACCAAAAAAGTGCGCATAAGCTACCGGGTTAAATATCCTAAAGACAAAGTAATAGATAATTTATAGTTTTATTGAGATGCCGCCCTTGTGGGCGGCATTTTGTTTTACTAATGTTTTGTTAACCAATAATTTGACAGCCCTTTTAGTTAGTAATTTTATAACAACAACTTATAAACAGGCAACCATGAAAACACTACTACTTTGGACAACAGCCCTTTGCGGCTACATTGCATTAGCACAAACTATTGCATTACAAACCTTTGCTACGGGCTTTACAAACCCTGTTGAAATAGCGCAT
>JAZKDS010000155.1:5781-7314 GCA_040387455.1 Bacteroidota bacterium | reverse complement strand
GGCTTTTTGTGGTACAACAGGAAGGCATTGTAAAAATACTGAACGCCGATGGCACAACTAACGCTACCTCATTTCTTGATGTTAGCGCCATGATTTCTACCGGAGGTGAGCGTGGCCTGCTGGGCCTGGCATTTCATCCTGATTATGCCACAAACGGCTATTTTTATATAGATTATACCAACACAGCAGGCAATACCGTAATTGCACGCTACACACGTACAACAGGCAATGAAAATACGGCTGACCCGTCTTCTGCCGAAATCCTGCTAACCATAACCCAGCCTTTTGATAACCACAATGGCGGCTGCCTGCACTTTGGCCCAGATGGCTACCTGTACATTGCTATGGGCGATGGCGGCAGTGGTGGCGACCCCAACAACAACGGACAAAGCATCAACACATTATTAGGCAAACTATTACGTATTGATGTAGATGGCGCATCACCATATAGTTCGCCGGCCGATAACCCTTATGTGGGTGTAGACGGGGCTGACGAAATTTGGGCTACAGGGTTGCGCAACCCCTGGAAATTTTCGTTCAACAGGCTTAACGGCGATTTATGGATTGCCGATGTGGGCCAGGGAGAAGTAGAGGAAATAAATAAAGCAACGGATAATCCCTCAGGCATTAACTACGGCTGGCGCTGTTTTGAAGGATCGGTGGTATTTAACTCAGACAACTGTAGCCTGGTAGAAATGTATACACCACCATTTGCAGAATACACACATACCGAAACAGGAGGTTGCAGTATTACTGGCGGCTATGTTTATACGGGCGATTCTTATCCTGCACTGCAGGGCAAATACATTTTTGCCGATTACTGTAATAATAAAATAGGCATTGCTGCGGCAGATGGCACACTAACATATACTGAAGCCTTTGGCGGTAATTTTTCAACCTTTGGCCAAGATACAAATGGCGAACTTTACATAGCAGGAAAAAATAGCGGCATAATACATAAAATTACAGATAGCACCGCCGGCATTATAGGTTTTGAAAACAACATGTTTAGTATGTATCCTAACCCCGCAGGCAATGAGATTACTGTTAACTTAGCTGTAGATAGCGCTAACCTTTTTATTTATGATATTAGTGGTAAAACAGTAATGAGCAACACGCTTGCATCGGGTAATAACAGCATAAACACATCATCATTACAGGCAGGGCTTTATATTGTAGCCATTGAGCACAGCAAGGGCTCATCAAAACAAAAACTACTTATATACTAAACAAATTGGTAAGCTAAAGAGCCAAACACACCTGATGCAGTTTAAATGTATACGGGTATGTTTGGCTATTTTTATACAAACAGAATAACCCTAATTAACTAATTATTGCTATGTTAGCAGTTAGCGATTTTTGTTGATAAATATTAAATCATCTATTTGTTTTACAACATATTTTATCAGCATTTTAACAAGGCAATTAAAAAAGCTATTGAGGTTTAACCATTAAGTTTAATTGTTATCTTTGTTTTTCGCCGAAACACGACATGCAGAATGAGTTTAGTTACCGCTAAAGAGGTTGCAAAAG
>JAZKDS010000155.1:0-5771 GCA_040387455.1 Bacteroidota bacterium | reverse complement strand
TTTTCAGGCTGGTTGCTTATGAAAATTCTCAAGATATCTACCATGAATAAAATTTATGACAGGAACAAACACCTTAATGACCTGCCATTTTTAAATGCTATCCTTGATGAATTCCAGATAAAATTTGAAATACCCGAAGAAGATCTAAAACGCCTGCCTAAAAACGGTGCGTATATAACAGTTTCTAACCATCCGCTTGGTGGTATAGACGGTATTTTATTGCTTAAGCTGATGGTGGAACGCGAACCACAATTTAAAATTATCGCCAACTTTTTACTACACCGCATAGAGCCCCTTAAGCCTTATGTAATGCCTGTAAATCCGTTTGAAAACCACAAGGATGCAAAATCGAGCATGACAGGCATTAAAGATGCACTGCGTCATCTTAGCGACGGTAAACCATTAGGTATTTTTCCTGCAGGAGAAGTTTCTACTTACAAAGACGATAAGCTTGTGGTAGACCGCCCATGGGAAGAAGGCGCCATCAAACTCATAAAAAAAGCAAAGGTACCTGTAGTACCTATTTACTTTCACGCTAAAAACAGCAGGCTATTTTACTGGCTTTCTCAGGTTAGCGATACGTTGCGAACTGCAAAACTGCCAAGTGAATTACTAACACAAAAAAACCGTGTTATTAAAGTACGTATAGGCAAGCCTATATCGGTTGCTGAGCAGGGAGAATATGAAAGTGTTGAAGATTTTAGTGAGTTCCTGAGAAGGAAAACCTACATGCTGGCAAATCCATATGAAAAAGAAACTAAACTTATAGATACCAGCAACCTTAACCTGAAACTTAGTAACAAAGGCCCAAAAGAAATTGCAGGCCCTGCCAATAGCGACAAGATACTTGCCGAAATTGAACGCCTTAGAAAAGGTGACTCAAGATTGTTGCAAAGTAAAAACTATGAAGTATTTTTTGCTTCAGCCGATAAAATACCCGCTATATTATATGAATTGGGCCGCCTGCGCGAAATAACCTTTAGGGAAGTGGGCGAAGGCACTAATGAGTCTTTAGATATTGACCAGTATGACCGTTATTACCACCACATGTTTTTATGGGACGACAGCACCAAGCAGGTTGCCGGCGCTTATCGAATGGGTCTTGGCAGCGAAATTTATAAAAAATACGGCATAGACGGTTTTTACCTGCACGACCTGTTTAGGTTTGAGCCTGAGCTGTATGATATGATGAGCAAGTCTATAGAAATGGGCCGTGCTTTTATCATTAAAGATTATCAGCAAAAACCAATGCCGCTGTTCCTGTTATGGAAAGGCGTGGTACACTTAACGCTACACTATCCGGAGCACAAGTTTTTGATAGGCGGCGTGAGCATAAGCAACCAGTTTAGCGATTTCTCTAAATCGTTGATGATTGAGTTTATGAAATCGCATTATTATGACCCTTACATTGCGCAGTATGTGCATCCTAAAAAGGAGTATAAGGTTAAACTTAAAGATGCCGATAAAGATTTTGTGTTTGAAGAGGCTGAGGCCGACCTGAACAAATTTGATAAATTTATTGAAGAGGTAGAGCCGGGCAACCTGCGCCTGCCGGTACTTATTAAAAAATATATTAAGCAAAACGCCCGCGTTATAGCTTTTAACGTAGACCCGCTGTTTAACAATGCTATTGACGGCCTTATGTACATACGCATAGCTGATTTGCCCGAAAGCACTGTAAAGCCCGTAATGGAAGAATTTCAGGCGGAACTGGAACGCAAGCTCGCCGAAAAAGGCGAAGCGCTATAAAACAAAAGCCCCTTTTTTAAAGGGGCTTTTTATTTAATAGTTTTCGGGTTTGCCTATCTGGTCAAATTCGCTGTACGTATGCCTTGGATCTGGGCCATATTCATTAGGTCCATTTTGGCCTTCGGTGGCTAACAGCACAATATTATAAATAGGTACCAGCACGTACCATCCGCTTTTACCAACATCATGTATCCTTCTCACTGCTACGGCAATACTTGGAACTAAAACCGCAAGTGAATATAGATAGCTAATATACATAGCTACGGGTACTACTCCTGCAATAAGGCCAATAATAAAGCCAATAACAAAGTTAACTAAGAAAAAATACCAGTATTCCGGCCTTGTGGCACGCCCGTTAAAGTTAGCATAGTTATCTCTAACTACTTTTAAATAAGATTCAATCATAACTGTTTGTGTAAAGTTGGTTGCCCTACTCTATTTGCGGATTTTCGGTTACTCCGGTAATAACCCGAAAATACTCACTATTTGTCTGAGTCTGACAATCAGAGTGTTAATTAAATCTCAATAAGTGTTAACGAGTGCTAAAGTCCAATCTTTACACCTTTATGAATCGTATTCCGGCATGACATATCCGGTCTGAGGCCTTCGTCACATTAGGAATAAGCCTCTAATTAGAATGAGGCGCGAGGTACAATATCTTTATTTTATCTACAATAACCTGTGCCAGTCCGCGCTGGCTTTCAAACGTCCAGCCAGCAATATGTGGGGTAAGCAGCACGTTTTGGGCGTTAAGCAAATACTGAAAAGCAGGTGGAATGGCACCATCAGTAAACAACGTTTCAAAAGATAGTTTTTCATATTCCAATACATCAAGGGCTGCGCCAAGTACTTTACCGACTTGCAGGGCATCGGCTAAATCCTGCGTTACCACACTTTTACCACGGGCCGTATTAATGAGCCAGAAAGGTTTGGCAAAAGCTTCTATAAAACCCGCATTAACCATTTTATCGGTTTCGGGCGTCCAGGGCGTGTGCAGGCCCAGTACATCGGCTGTTTGTTGCAATTCTTCTAACGAAACCTGCCTCGCATTAGCATCGCCTACAAGCGGCTTAATATCATAGCAAAGCACCTCTACCTCAAAGCCTCTTAGCTTTTTGGCAAAGCTTTTGCCCATATTGCCATAGCCAATAATACCTACAGTTTTACCATCGAGCTCATGCCCACGGTTACCTTCGCGTATCCACTGGCCGGCACGTATCTCCCTGTCGGCCTTATTTAAATTATTGAATAACGACAGTAACATACCAAGCGCCTGCTCTCCTACAGCGTTTCGGTTACCTTCGGGCGCGGCAATAAGATGTATGCCTTTACTTTCGGCATAATCGCAGTCTATACTCTCAAGCCCCGCCCCTACACGTGCTATAAATTGCAGGTTGGTTGCGGCATCTATAAAGGTTTTATCAATTTTAAAACGGCTACGGATAACAATGCCGTTATATCTGGCAATCTTAGCTTCAATTTCCTCTTTTGAAGATATATAATCGGCTTCATTAATAAAACCAGCCTGCTCCAGCTGTTCCCAAAGTATGGGATGATTAGAATCTATATGAAGAATTTTTACGGTATCGGGTTGTGTATTCATGATACAAAGTTACGTAATACAGAATTTTTAGGCCGGAAATTCGTTATTTTAGTACAAATTCCTTACTATGAAATATATTATTGCTGCGTTGGCGTTTTGCATGACCTGTTTTGGGCAGGAAAAAATGCACTTAACGGCTTACAGGCTGATTGATGAAGTTGTTGATGGACCCTGCTCGATAAAAGGATATGTCAAATATCTTCCAAACTTTGGATCTTATGTTACCGCAGAAAGCGATGACCAAGAACTAATCAATACCCTTCTTGACATAAAAAATAAAGCCAAGCGAGGTAAATCACGCGAATTTTACTGTGAGGAAAGAACTCTTGCTGGCGAGACAATTCACCAAATGTTTGTGATATCGGGCGGCGTAACTGATACGCTTTATATAGACAAAGGTAACAAGTGGATTATTTTTCCTGACCAGCGAAAAGCTTACCTTGACAAAGACAAGAAAGTTAAAAAAGCATTTATCGGCATTATGAAGGAGTTTATTGAATATGATTTTCAAGCGGCAATTAGAGCAGAGTATTATGTTGATGAAAGAGATTCAATATCTACAGGAGCGCTTTCGTACAAAGGGCGTTCAGCGATATCATTTTTAAATAATTTTAAAGCGAACGCCGAAAATTATCTCCTTGTACGAACCGATTCGGCTTATGGAGACATTAAAGAAATATTTGTGCGCGGCACAGATAGTATTACTTTTTGTAAAAGAAAGATAGAAATCACTTTATCTGATCCAGACACAGGCTGGCTGATTGATATAATAAAGCCTGGCGATTCTGAAAATAAACTGGTTGAAAAATTTCCGGCATCAACACGGGTAAAGATGATCTACCTTATGCGGTTTGAAGATATAAAACGCATGTATTACTATAAAGTAACTCTTAAAAACAATAAAGGAAGTATAGCTTATTTTATTAAGGATAATAAAATTGATAGGATTAAAGTCTATATTGATTAAAACCCAAGTATAAATTTTGCTATGGTAAAATAGATCAGGATACCACAAATATCGTTACTGGTAGTAATAAACGGCCCGGTGGCAAGGGCAGGATCTATACCAAAACGGTTTAAGAGTATGGGTACAAATGTGCCTATAAGCGAAGCTATTATAATAACCGAAATTAGAGAGATGCTTACGGTAATACCCACATCATAACCCATATCCAGTAGCAGGTGGCTGCCTACAATAAGTATAAGCGCCAGCAGTGTGCCGTTTAAAAGGCTTAATAACACCTCTTTTATAAGGCGGTTCCATAATGAGCCGGATATACTGTTGTTAGCCAGGCCCTGTACAATAATAGCGCTCGATTGTACACCCACATTACCCGCCATTGCGGCAATAAGTGGTGTAAAAAAGAACAACTCTTTATGATGCTGCATGGCACCGCTAAAGCCATTCAACAGCTTTACACTAATAAACCCACCAAGCAGGGCAAGTACCAGCCAGGGCAGTCGCGCCTTGGTAAGGTCCAGTATACTGTCATCGGCATCTACGTCTTGCGAGATACCAGCTGCCAACTGGAAGTCTTTGTCGGCCTCTTCCTTAATTACATCTATAATATCATCAATGGTAATGCGCCCCACAAGCCTGCCCAGCTCATCTACCACCGGAATGGCCTCAAGGTCGTACCTTTGCATGATGCGCGCCACCTCTACATCGGGCGTATTAACTTTTACAAAATCAACTTTAGGGATATACACCTCGCTAATGGGCGTTTTTGTACCGGTAATCAAAAGGTCTTTAAGCGATAGCCTCCCCTTAAGGCGGTTTTCGTCATCTACTACATAAATAGAGTGTACACGCTGCACGTTAGTGGCCTGCTCGCGCATTTCGCGCACACAGGTAAGCACGTTCCAGTTTTCATTAACCTTTACAAGCTCTTTACCCATAAGGCCACCCGCAGTGTCCTCGTCATAACGCAACAGGTCAACAATGTCTTTGGCGTGCTCAACGTCAAGTATCTCGCTTATAACCTCTTCCTTCATGTCATTAGGAAGCTCAGCTATAATGTCGGCCGCGTCATCAGTGCTCAGCTCATCAAGCTCTTCGGCAATTTCTTTAGGAGAAAGGCCTTTTAATATTTTTTCCCTAACCTCTTCGTCAAGCTCTAGCAGTATTTCTGCTGTCGTTTCGCTATCAAGGATATGAAAGATATATATGGCATCAGCATCGTCCAGCTCACCCATAATTTCGGCAATATCGGCGTAATGAATCTCGTTAAGCAGCTGATATAGCTCCTGTTCACGATTTTCGCTAACTAATTGCTCTATCTGGGTGATAAAGTCTTTACTGATTTTAAACTCCATAGGCGGCTATCATTTTTGTAAGGTCAATAAACTGCTCTACCGAAAGCTGTTCGGGGCGGAGGTCAAATATACTATCTTCCTTTAAATCTGGCGATGTAATGTA
>JAZKDS010000154.1:0-2491 GCA_040387455.1 Bacteroidota bacterium | reverse complement strand
ACTTTATAGCCCCAGTTTTTTTTCTCAATCTTTTCTATCTGCTGGCCTTTGTAGTTTTGACCTATGTAATCGGCAATAGCTTTTGGTAATACAGATGCGGGCATTATACTCTTGTTGGCGTCAACTTCTTTCCAGTTACCTTTACCGTCAAATTCTACTTCAGCACCGCCTGTAAAGCGCACTTCATATTCGGTTTCGGTAATGTCTTTGTCTTCAATAATATATGACGTAGCCTGATTAGGAAAGTTGGCTGTTATAAAAGTTTGGGCAGCAGGCGGTAATTCTTTTACGGTTATTTTTCTTTTTTGAGCATTGCATGCTACTACTATTAAAAGAGAACTGCTTAACATCAGGGTTTTAAAAAAAGTTTTCATAGTATGTTTTTAAATTGTTATACAAGATTATAACCACAATCTGGAAACAATTGGGAAAACATAAAATTTTATTACTTTTTTGGAAAGCTTACCGTAAACGTATGGACGTTGTTAAAACTGTAGGCTATGTTCAACTTATAGTTTTGGGCAATAGTCCACACTATAGAGAGTCCCAGCCCGGTAGACTGCTCGTTATCAGAATTGCGATAAAAGCGTTCAAATACCTGCTTTTGGTCAAGCGGTGCTTTTGCGCCTGAATTTTGTATGACGAAGCTGTTTTCAGAAATTATGATGTTGATGTTGCCGTTTTTATGGTTGTGCACAATGGCATTTTTAAACAAGTTGGTAAGCAGTGTAAGTGCCAGTCCACGGTTCATGTTGTACTGCAATATATTTCGGTTTACTACGGTAACGGTAATGCCTTTAAACGCTGTCAGATCTTCAAAATCTTCTGCAAGCTGGGTTGTCAGTTCATTAAAATTAATAATTTCTTCCTCGGCATACTGACGGTTTTCAATCTTGCTCAGCATTAGTAATGATTTGTTTAATCGCACCAAACGATTAAGTGTATCGCTTATTTTGCCCAGTTCGGCCATTTGAGAGTCGGGCAGGGCGTTGTTTTCGGCAAACAGCTCCAGTTTGTTAAGGCTAACGGCAAGTGGCGTTTGCAGCTCATGGCTGGCATTTTCTATAAATTGTTTCTGGCTGCTAAAAATGGCCTCATTGCGCTGTAGTAAATCTTCCAGTTCATGGCCCAGCGTCCTGAATTCTGTAATGTCTGAATGTGGTGCTTTAAAAGCTTTGCCCGTCCCCGGTTTGTATATTTTAAGCTGGTCTAAAAGTGCATAAAAAGATTTCCAAGCTTTTCTTAATACAATGCGGTTAAGCAGCGCAATACTCACTACAAGCATTATGTACAGTGCAATAAGCGCGGTTAAAAGGTCTTCCAACAGCTCATCTTCCTCTACCATACTGGCGCGAATGGTTAGCTTGTGCGCATTACCGGATTTATCATTAAATACGGTTTCCAGCAGGCGCACAGGCTCATTATCATCATCATACTCCATAAACTCAAACGTGCTGGTAAACTTATCCGAAAAATCATAGGAGCCTTTAGGTAACGGTTCAATTTTATATTGATTAATGCCAAATTCTCCGGTTTCAAGTAGCGCAGGATCTGCATAGGCTTCACGGATAATCAGTATCTTGGAGTTCTTTAGGCCATCGTCTATATTATCATATACTTCCTCTAAAATAATGGCATAAAACAGCCCGGCCCATACGGCAATAATGGCAAGTAATGCCACTACAAGGTAGCGCAGCGTATAGTTTTGTAGCGAAAGTGCTTTTTTGTTTTTAGCAGAAGTACCCATAATTAATTGGCTGTCATTTTATAACCCATACCATAAACGGCTTGTATATCGGCTTCAGTACCGGCATCTTTAAGTTTTTTACGAAGGTTTTTTATTTGAGAATACACAAAGTCAAGATTATCGGCTTGGTCTATATAATCACCCCATACAGATTCTGCTAATGCCGTTTTGTTGACCAGACGGTTGGGGTTTATCATAAAATAATACAGCAGGTCAAACTCTTTTCGGTTAAGGGTGAGGTCTTTATCATCAATGCTTACGGTACGCGCTTCGGGCGATAGTTTTATGTTTGCCATTGTAACAAATGCATTGCCGTTATGGCTTTTCCGGCGTATGGCCGATTTAATACGGGCGTGAAGTTCGGCCAGGTGAAATGGTTTGGCAAGGTAATCATCGGCACCAAGGTCAAGCCCGGTAACCTTATCATCTACACTATCTTTGGCCGATATGATAATAACGGCTTCTTTTTTACCCAGTGCTTTAAGTTCGCGCACCAGATTAAGGCCGCTGCCCTTGGGCAGCATAATATCTACAAGTATGCAGTCATAATCGTAGGAACCAATTTTATCAATACCCGAAATATAGTCATGGGCAGTTTCTACAATATATTTCTCTTTTTCAAGCGATTCCCTGATTACCTCCCTAAGGCCTTTTTCGTCTTCTACGATAAGGATTTTCATGCGTTCGTTTTTTTCCGGATATCAAATATACCAATTAACGCAGCAAGGTATAAACCAATTTTGG
>JAZKDS010000153.1:11345-12321 GCA_040387455.1 Bacteroidota bacterium | reverse complement strand
CTACTACTTATTGCATGCACGTTTGCTGCGTGGTGCACTGCGCAGGCTCAGGTTGTATACGGCTGTACCGACCCACTTTCATCAAGTTATAAAGCAAATGCCACCGTTAATGATGGCAGCTGCACCTATGGCTCGGCTTCGGTAAGTGCCGAGAGCACTGTAACACTACCAACATCAATAGATGAAACCAGCGGCCTCATCATCTGGAACAACAGCCTGTATACCATTAATGATGATACCGATACCAACATATACAGGCTTGACCCTGTAAATGGCAACATACTGCAAACCATTGCCCTGCCCGGCACTACAAACCAGGACTGGGAAGAAATAGCCCAGGATGCTGCCAATATTTACATAGGCGATTTCGGCAATAATGTGAGTGGCAACCGCAACAACCTCAATATTTTAAAAATAAGCAAGGCAAGCCTGCTTAACAACAGCCCTGTAATAGAATACATTAATTTTAGTTACGCTAACCAAACCAGCTTTACGCCTACGGCTAATAACGCTACCGATTTTGACTGCGAAGCCATGGTGGTAACTAACAATGGCATTTACCTGTTTACCAAGCAATGGACCAGCCAGCAAACCAGCCTGTACAGCCTGCCTAAAACCCCTGGCACACATGTGGCGCAGCTTCAGGGCACACTTAATGTCAGTGGCCTTATAACTGGGGCTACATATCTTGAAGATAAAAAACTGGTTGTATTAAGCGGCTATAGCACCCTGGTTTCGCCATTTATGTACCTGTTGTACGATTTTCAGGGGCAGGACTTTTTAAGTGGCAACAGGCGCAAGGTTACCATATCGGCATCCTTTCATCAAATAGAGGCCATTGCAACGGTAGATGGCTTGGGCTACTACCTTACAAACGAGCATTTGCAGCAGGGCGGTATAATAAACGTAGCACAAAAACTGCATTATATAGATATGTCGCAATACCTGCAAACCTATCTTGATAACCTTGCCGCAC
>JAZKDS010000153.1:0-11335 GCA_040387455.1 Bacteroidota bacterium | reverse complement strand
CTACCCGGTGCCATGCAGCAGGACGGTGTAATGATCTATCCAAACCCGGCCGGCGATGTACTTACCATACAGGGGCCAACCTCTTTGCAGGGCCGCGATTATTACCTTATAGATATGATGGGCCGCCGTGTAATAGCCGGTATACTGGAAGGCGAAAATAACAACATTGATATATCTGCGCTGGCTGCCGGCACCTATGATATTGTGGTTACCGGTTATGAAAATGATGTGTACAAACTTGCGGTTCAGTAATATCAATCTAACAATTAAATGATTTTTTAATGTAGCAATGCTGTGCAAGGCGCAAAAATCAAGGTAAAGAAGTAAGGGCTTTTACTTATAGCTTAAAATAACTAGTATAACTATCCGTTTAGTTAGTACCAACCTTACTGTATGAACACAAAAGACCTCAACCTTGCCACCGATATTACCGGTTTTTTTGATTTTACCCAAAACGATGATGCTCGCGGCGCGCTCAAAAAAATGCTGCTTACATCATTGCCTGATATTGAAGCCGTAAACGCAAGGCAGGAAATATTTAAAGGCTTTTTAGCCAATATGGATAAGCTGGCAAATTATTCCTATTCTAAAATTGATTTCAGGGAGGTGGGCAACTTTTTAGCCACCTATTCAGATAAGCACTTTTTGCCGAAGCGGCTCAAAACAAAGCTCTTTTTTTCTAAAAGCAGGCACCATCAATACCGGGGGCATTGCATACAGCTTATATTACTTTATTACAGGCTGCACAACAACTTTATCAAGGTAATTGATACATCGGCATTTCCGGAAAGCTACAAAGCCGACCTGCGCTTTATAAACGATTACCTTACCTCATTTCGAGCCGATTATTACGAAGGACTGGTACGCGAAGGAAACTTTGGCATAAAGCACATTGTAGCCGTTATCCGTACCGTTTCTGCCAAAAAAAGAAATATGGATGTAGAAACCTTCCGAGAAAAATACACCCGGTTTGAGGCATATCTTTCTGCTGCACAGGGCATGCACCGCTATAAGTTTAGTTTCCCCTAGATAGGGGGCAGGGGTATAGCCCTGCAGGATTTTTATCATCCATTGGTGCAAAAGCCCATAAAAAATTCGTTTGAAACCACCACCAATGTAGTACTGCTCACAGGGCCTAACATGAGCGGCAAGAGCACGCTTCTCAAGGCCATCTCGTTGTGCGTGTATCTGGGCAACATAGGTTTTGGCGTACCTGCCACAGCAGCACGCATTCCGTTTTATAGTGATATATCAGTGTTTATAAACTTAAGTGATGACCTGCAAAGCGGCTACAGCCATTTTATGATGGAAGTACTCAACCTTAAAAGCGTAGCTGTACAAGCGCACAGCGGTACCAAGTGCTTTGCGGTTTTTGACGAGCTTTTCCGCGGCACTAATATTGACGATGCGCTTGATATAAGCAAAACAACACTTACCGGCCTGCTCAATTTTCCCGATTCGTTATTTTTTGTATCCAGCCACCTGCACCAGCTTGTAGAAACACCCGCGGTTAAAGACGGTAAAATAGCCTGTTATTACCTGGATTGCGGAATAAGCGCCGGCGTACCTAAATTTAACTACACCCTTAAACCCGGATGGACACAACTTAAAGTAGGACGCCTGCTTTTTGATAAAGAAAACCTGAACCACTACCTGTCATAAAAAAAGCCACCCGTTTCCGGATGGCTTTCAGCTTCTTTTTCATTATAAGTTTACCTGCCCACAATAACTTTATGGGTTTCGGTAGCATTGTCGCTTACAATTTTCATGATATACGTACCGGTAGCCATATTTTGAGTACCTATCTGCATATTTATTTCGTTAGTTGTAGACTGGCTAACCAGTTTTCCTGTAGCAATTTCGTAAACCGAAACTGTAGCAGCACCGTTGTGGTTGGCGCCCAGTTCAAGGTTAATTATACCACCCACAGATGGGTTAGGGTATACCTTACTTTGTACTAAGGCAAAATCGTCAACACCAGCGGTAGAACATATTTCCTGTGCTTCATAAGCACCTATATCGCGCCTGTTGTTAAATACTGCCATACCCAGCTGGTCTTCAAAAGTATCATCAGGGTCGCCCATATCAGCAGCTGCATTAGGGCATCCAAGCCTGTGTGTAGCAGTATCGCCACCGTTATCGGCAAGACCAAGAAGGTTGGCGTTTAAGGGGCTAACAAGTGTACCCACCATATCATCTTCAGTTTCTGTAAAATCGTTGTTATCATCCATACCCACAAGGTTAAAGCCTAAAGAAGTAACAACGCCTGTTTCACTAAAAATATCAAGTCCTGACAACGCAATGTTACCTGCCGAAATAGTGTTTTTTATGCTGGTGCCTGTAGCCGAATTGTTATAAATACCACCACCGCTAACAGTAGCGCTGTTAAGTGTAATAGTGTTTGCATTAAGCGTAAGTGTACCGTTGTTGTACACACCGCCACCATTGGCTAAGGCCGTGTTGCCGCTAATGGTTGAAACCATTACCGTTGCTGTACCGCCGTTTACGTGTATACCACCACCGCGGCCAAAAAGACCGGTAGCTGCATTACCCGAAATGGTAGATGCGTTTACCGCAAGCGTACCTCCGTTATTAAATATACCACCACCACCATCTGTAGTAGTAGCGCCTGTAGCAATGTTGCCGCTAACGGTTGCATTGTTTACGGTAAGTGTACCGGTACCATTCCATAAGCCACCACCTTCTACAGCAGTGTTGTTATTAATAATACCACCTGTTATGGTAGCGCTGCCTGCACCTGTAATGTGCAAACCACCACCATTGCCCGGTGCACTGCCTGTACTGTTGCCGGTAAGGGCCACATTGTTTAATATTATGGTGCTGCTGCCGCTGTTATCTTCTATACCGCCACCTGCACGGGTAGCCATATTGCCCGAAATTTGTGTATCTGTAATAGTAAGCTGAGAGCCCACATCATTAAGTATACCGCCACCGCTGCCGGCAGTACCATCGGCAGTATTGTTGCTTATGGTTGCATTTACTATGTTTATAGTACCAGAGTTAAGGTTGTATATACCACCACCACCTTGTGTAGCATCGTTTCCGCTGGCGGTGTTGTTGCTAATTACTGTACCGTCAATGCTCATAATACCTGTACCGTTCCACAGGCCTCCGCCTTCGGCTCCTGCCTCGTTATTGCTTACTGTACCACCTACTATAGTAACACTGCCTGTACCGGTAATGTGCATGCCACCACCATTGCCGGGGCTGTTGTTTGTTGTATTATCGTTCAGGGTAACATCAGTCATAGTAAAAGTACCTGCTGTACCACTGTTATCTTCTATACCACCGCCTGCACGGTTAGATGTGTTTTCGGTAATAATTGCGCTTGTAATAGTAAGCGAACCGCCCACATCATTAAGTATACCACCGCCGCTACCGGCTGCACCATCGGCTACATTTCCTGTAATCTCAGTAGCAGCATTAATAACTACACTGCCACTCAGGTTATAAATACCACCGCCACCTTGATCGGCTCCGGCTCCACTGGCTGTATTTTCAGATATTACTGTACCCGTAATAACCATTGTACCTGCACCATTCCATAAGCCACCACCTTCAGCTGCTGCCGAGTTGTTACTTACAAGTCCACCTATTATGTTAGTATTACCTGCACCTGTAATATGAAGGCCACCGCCGTTGCCGGGGTTGCTGCCTGTAGTATTATCTGTAATGGTAGCATTAGTAATGTTTATGGTTGCTCCTGCAGTGCCTTCTATGGCACCACCTGCACGGTTTGCATTGTTATCTGTAAATGTACTGCCTGTAACATTTAGCGTGGCACCTGTACCTGCAAGTATGGCACCGCCACTACCTGCTGCACCATCGGCCTCATTTTCTGTAAAGGTTGATGTGTTTACGGTAACTATACCGCTTTCAGCAAAAATAGCACCGCCACCCTGGCCTGCAGTTGCGCCGCCTGCCTGGTTTCCGGTAAATAAGCTGCCGTTAATTGTAAGTGTACTGTTTGTACTGTGTATGGCACCACCATTATCGGTAGCACTGCCATCGGTAAAACCTACATTGTTAATGGTAACGTTAGCGTTAGATATTACAAATATCCTGCTGGTGCCGTTACCGCTAAAAACAGTTTCTTCATCGCCGTTACCGCTTATGGTAACATTTTTGTTGATGGCGATGCTCGATGCCAGTACAATTTGATTGTTGTTTGTGCTGGTGTTAAATGCAATAGTACCTCCGGCGGCAATGTCTGCAACGGCCTGCCTGAAAGATCCGGCGCCGGTGTCGTTACTATTGGTTACGGTAATGGTCTGGGCATTTGCGCCCACTGCTATCAGGAAGCATACTACCGTAACATTTCTTAAAAAAGTAAATGTTTTTTTCATAAAGTTTGAAAATTATGGTTGTTAATTCGTTCATCTAAGCTACGTTTTTAAGCATGTTAACGGTTTCACAATTAATATATTAGAATTTTTAATGTGAAAGGTAATGTTAATGCAAATACTAATAAATACTAGGCTTAGGCCGGTTTTATGTTTATTTTGATTAACAAAACTTTATTACTTTTCTTTAAGAAAAAGACTGTGGATATATGAGGCAATGTGTAGAAAACCGTATTACACAAAACAAAACAGGCAGCTCCTAAAAGCCGCCTGTTTATATATATAACCCAAATGAAATTTAATGTAGTTGTAGCGTTTTGTAAAACGTATAGCGTGATATTTTATTATTCTTCCGGAATTTGTGAGGGTATAGAATCGGTTTTTTCTACATAATCATCCCTTTGTTCGGGCTGTTGTTGTTTTGCTGTTTGTTTCTTTTTTTCTTTTAACGACCTGTGCAGCGGAATAAGCAACTGCTGCCCGGCGGTTATACCATGAATGGCTTCTTTGTTATACTCATAAATATCCTGGGGACTAACGGTGTACTTACGGGCCACCATTATAATGGTTTCGCCCATCGTTACTTTATGGCTTTCAAAAAATTCAAATTCTTTTGGTGCAGATGGAGCAAGGCTATCTGTAACGGTTTCCTGGGCATAAAGACCGGTGCCTGTGGCAAATAACATAAGAGCTAAGAGTTGTAATGCTTTTTTCATAGAGGAATATGTTTTTATTACATGTTTAAAATTAGCCATTTAGACCTAAATAAAAACTTAAATTTTAAAAGATGACATTGAAATTCAATTATTTAACATCATTGCCAATTGAAGAATTATATCGTTTTCGAGATGCGATATTCAAAATTCAATTGCCATATTTTGCTACCCTTATAAAATTTTATGATTTATGCCTTTCCTATGTGCCTATTAAGTTACAGGCTGTTTAGTAATACTTTAGCATATTGATGTAAGGCAAAAAAAAAGCTACGCTTATATATCGCTTTTATATATTTGCAAAAAATTATACTATGAAAATTATCTTGTCTGTTTTTGCTTTGCTTTTTATAACCGGTATGCATGCCCAGTTAAACCTGCCTAAAGAAGTTACTCAAACCAAAATTAACAGTGATGACAGTGAGATAGGAGAATGGCATATCTATTTTAATACAGAAACTCAATTAGTATACAGGAAAAATTTTGATTTTTCTGACCAAAGCTTAAAAGCTCTATATAAAGAGATAACAAGTATACTAAAGATGAACAGTCTGGATTTTAAAAAAGCTGATGCTACTTCACATTTTGAGAGTGGCGAAAATACTGTTGATTATACAAATTATGAAGCTATGCATGCTATGTTAGCCACAGAAGAAGATGGAGATTTGCCCTACTATGCACGTATAGACTGGAAAAAGGGCAAGCATTTTATAGTGGCTTCGCTCTGGCCTTATGAATATGCTATTGAAATTTACATAAATAAGTAACAGAAAAGGCCATGCATTGCATGGCCTTTTCTGTTTTTATTCCCACTCAATGGTAGCAGGTGGTTTAGATGATATATCATAAACCACGCGGTTAACACCTTTTACTTTATTGATAATTTCGTTACTTATCTTCATAAGGAACTCATAAGGCAGGTGTACCCAGTCAGCCGTCATACCGTCGGTGCTTTCTACAGCACGAAGGGCAACAACCTTTTCATAAGTACGCTCATCGCCCATAACACCCACGCTGTTTACAGGCAGCAATATAGCGCCGGCCTGCCAAACTTTGTCATAAAGGCCGTGATCTCTAAGGCCTTGTATAAAAATGCTGTCTACCTCTTGCAGCATGCGCACTTTCTCTGGTGTAATATCGCCAAGTATCCTGATAGATAAGCCCGGACCCGGGAAGGGGTGACGGCCAAGCAACTCAGCATCTATGCCTAAGGTTGCACCCACACGGCGCACCTCATCTTTAAATAACATGCGTAGTGGCTCAACCACCTGAAGTTTCATAAAGTCAGGTAAACCACCCACGTTGTGGTGCGATTTTATAGTAGCCGATGGCCCTTTTACAGAAACTGATTCAATTACATCGGGGTATATGGTGCCTTGTGCCAGCCACTTAACATCGGTAAGCAGGTTAGCCTCGTCATCAAATACTTCAATAAACACGCGGCCTATGGTTTTACGTTTCGTCTCGGGGTCATCAATACCCGCAAGCTGAGACAAGAACCTTTCGCCGGCATCTACGCCATTAACATTCAGTCCCATACCTTTATATTGTTCTAATACGCTTTCAAACTCGTTTTTGCGCAATAGCCCGTTGTTTACAAAAATACAGTACAGGTTAGGGCCTACAGCTTTGTTAAGCAATACTGCCGCCACGGTAGAATCTACACCACCGCTAAGGCCAAGTACTACTTTATCGTTGCCTATTTTAGTTTTAAGCTCTTCTACAATTTCTTCTACAAAAGAGTTTGGTGTAAAGTTTTGTGGTACCTCGGCTATTTTAACTAAAAAGTTTTCCAGCATCAGTTTGCCTTCGGTACTGTGGTATACCTCCGGGTGGTACTGTATGGCATAGGTAGTTTCGCCTTCTATACGGTAAGCTGCATTTTCTACATCTTTAGTACTGGCAAGTACCACACCGCCTGCAGGGAGTTGTTTTATAGTATCGCTGTGGCTCATCCATACCTGGCTGTGGGCGCTAACGCCTTCTAAAAACGGTTCGCCGCTTTTAATGTAGCTCAGGTTGGCACGGCCATATTCGCGAATGTTGCTTGGTGCTACTTCGCCACCATGAAAGTGGGCAAGATATTGCGCACCATAACAAACCGCCAGTAGGGGCAGCTTACCGCGAATTTGCGAAAGGTCAGGATGTGGGGCATCTTCGGCGCGCACAGAAAATGGGCTGCCCGAAAGTATTACCGCTTTATAAGATGATAAATCTGTAGGAGGGTTGTTGTAAGGAAAAATTTCGCAGAAGATATTTAACTCGCGAACCCTACGCGCAATAAGTTGTGTGTATTGCGACCCGAAATCTAATATAAGTACGTTGTGTTGCATGGGCAAAAATAAGCCAATAATTTTATTTAGAAAAGAATTTTTTGCAGAGTATATTAGATTTTTAGACGGTTAGTATTTTAGACCGTACGAATTAACTATTAGCCATAAAAAATGGAACCACTAAATGGGTTCCATTTTATATAATGTATTGTATCTAATAATCTAAAATACTAACCGTCTAAATAATCTAAAAAAGCTATTGAGCCGCTTTCATTTCAATTTCAAAAATAAGGTCGCTGTTAGGTGCAATGCCTGCCCTTGGCTCGCCACGCTCGCCATAACCTAAATGACCCGGTATATACATAATCATTTTATCGCCGGGCACCATAAGGTTTAGCCCTTCTAAAAATCCGGGTATCATACCATCTTTAGTACCTATCTTGAAAGGGAATGGCTTGTAACCGCCATAGGTGTCTTTTTGCTCGTTAAATTTATTGTAAACCTGAGAGATTACCTTATCGCTTGAGTCAAATAGCATACCATCGGGTAAAAAACCAGAATATGCAATGTATACGGTAGTGCCTTCGGCAGGCTTAGCTACTTTTTTAGCCTTATTGGTAAATACATACTGCAGGCCACTCTGGGTTTTAGTTACTTTCTTTTTCTTGTCAGCAAAATACTTTACCATTTCGGCTTTCTTCTTGTTCAGGCCTTCTTCTTTAGCTTTTAAAGCAGAAGCAGCTTTTTCGTAGTATTCTTTAAATACTTTTACACCATCAAATTTTTCAGCATCAGCACCTTTACGGATAATTTTGATGCTTTTAATAACGTCATCCTGAACAATGGCATTAACTACATCCTGGCCTTCTATAACATGCCCAAAAACAGTATGCTTGCCATCAAGGTGTGGTGTGGCTTTATGGGTAATAAAAAACTGGCTGCCGTTAGTACCTGGGCCGGCATTAGCCATACTTAGTATGCCCGGGCCTGTATGTTTAAGTGTAGGGTCTATTTCATCGGCAAATTTATAGCCGGGGTTACCTGCGCCAGTACCCAGCGGATCGCCACCCTGAATCATGAAATTAGGTATAACGCGGTGAAATTTAAGGCCATCATAAAAATGTTTGCCTTTGTACTGCTCGCTCACCATAGTGTTTGTGCCTTCGGCAAGTGTAACAAAGTTAGCCACGGTAAGTGGTGTTTTCTGGAACTCCAGCTGTAGCAGGATAATGCCTTTAGTGGTTGTAATTTCGGCAAACATGCCATCTCCAGGTTCTACGTGCTCAGTAGTTTTTGCAGCAGCATCCGGGGTAGTAGTTGTATTGTTATTGCAAGAAAACAACACTGCTACTAAGCTTAAAAATAAACTTGTCATTGGTTTCATTTATAATTTAATTAATTCTCTTTAACTTCAGTTTCGGGTTTAATATCGTTTAGGGTAACGGTGCATATAAGCGGCTGGTTTGTACCTATACGGTCATTATCGCCGTGGTAGCTGTATCCCATGTGAGATGGAAAAATAAAGGTAACTTTTTCGCCTTCGTTCATTAGCTTTATACCATCGCTTATGCCCATCATAATATTTTGCTTGTCTACATGGTATACCTGTGGCTGCAACTCTGCTTCGCTATAAATAACCTTGCCTTTAATATCTTTTACATCATAGGTAAAATAAGCCACATCGCCACGTTTTGGCCTTATGGTATCTGTAGTGTTTTCTGTAATATAATGATACCAGTATCCTTTAGCCGAGGCTGTATATTTAACGGCTGGGTTGCTTTTTATAATAGAGTCTATTTGCTGTTCTTCATTTTTAATCAGCTTTTTATTGCGCTCTACACTCTCATTCATAAAAGTACCCTCGCTGTGCGATATCGACTTTCTTGCCTGTGGCTTAGAGCAGCTTATTGCTAAAAGCGCAACAATAGCAACGGTTAAACAAACCTTCTTCATAATCAGTCAATTTTTGTGTGTGCTAAAGTAGCAATAAATTTTTGTATGGTAGCCTCAAGGCTTTCGGTGCTCCTGCCACCTGCGGCATTAATGTGGCCACCACCGCTAAAATGCTCGCGGGCATATTGGTTAACATCAAAATCACCTTTAGAACGGAAGGATATCTTTATAATACCCTCATCTTTATTTTCTGTAAAAAATGCTGTAAACACAACATCTTTCATGCTAAGGCCATAATTTACAATACCTTCTGTATCACCTTTATTATGCCCAAAGCTGTTAAGCTCTTCCTGGCTAAGGCTGGCATAAGATGTTTTATAAGCCGGCAACACTTTCATGTTATGCAAAGCCCTTGCCAAAATTTGTATGCGGCTGTGGCTGTGGTTATCAAACAGCAGGCTGTGTATGTTGCTGTTTTCTATACCCAGGTCTATAAACTCTGCTGCTATGCGGTGCGTAGTGCCGGTTGTAGAAGGGTAGCGGAACGAGCCACTATCTGTAACTATGCCTGTATACAGGCACGTAGCTACGGTTTTATTAAGATATTGCTTTTGATCCAGGCCATCTATAAAATGGTATATCATTTCGCAGGTAGAGCCATAGCTGGTGTCGCTAAAGGTAACCACGGCATAGCTATCGGGCTTTTGGTGGTGGTCTATCATTATAAACGGCACCTGTAATGATTTTAGTACGCTCTCCATGGCATCGCCAGTACGGCTAAGCACATTAAAATCGAGTGTAAAAATAAGTTCTGCTTCATGCAAAATGCGGCTTGCCGTTTCGTTTTCGCGCTCAAATACCTTTACGGTATTGCTAGATGGCAGCCATGCCAGGAAATCAGGAAACTCATTTGGAGATATCACAGTAGCCTCGTGGCCTAGTTGTTTTAAAAAATGGTACAGCCCCAGGGTAGAGCCCATAGCATCTCCATCGGGGTTGCGGTGGGGTATTATCACAATTTTTTTTGGTGTGGCAAGCAGTTGCTTAACTGCCCCAATATCTTCTGTTTTCATCATAGTTTGCGAAGTTACATTTTTTTCGTGAACGGACAATTGCGGTTATATAAAAAGCCCCCGCACTAAGCGGAGGCCTTGCAAAAAATCCAGAAGGGTAATGCGTTTTACAACCCGGCAGTTTGTCTTGCAGCAGCCGTTTTTGGCGTTACAGAGGCATCAAAATACAGTCCGGGCAGGCTGTATGCGTTTTTATTGAGTGTAAGGTAATCATACTTATTATTAACCAGGTACTCATCATCAAGGGTTTCAAAACCCATAATTTGTACCAGTTCATACTCGTTACCGGCATCTATTACATGTATGGCTGTTTGTGCGCTTTTGCCGTCTCCACTGCTCAGCATGGCGTCAATTAACATCTCAGTCTGTGCCTTTTCGGCAGCAGCTTCATCATAACGCCCTAACGTCTCAAAGCAAAAGGCGCGGTATTGTTTTAAGGTAATACTAAACGGGTAGGCCTCTAGCAACATGCCGCTGTAATTTATTACATCGGCCATATCTTTCTGGTTAGGGTCAGGTTTGTGCAGTGCCTCTTTAAGTTGCTGTTCTGTGGCCCGAATGGCTATTTCATCCATCTTTGCCGGCATAAAGGCAAAGCCATAATACAGGTGGCGGCGCTCATTTAGTGTAAGCGTGGTATCGGCTTTTATATACCGTTCCATTAGTTTTGTATAATGGTAAGCAGAGCTTTTGTCTTTTATGTTTTTTTGTATGGCGGTATAATCCGGGCTACTGGTTTCCTGTTGGGCAAAGGCCGCCGAAACGATCAGTAAGGCCATTAGGGTAATAAGCTTTTTCATGGCAGTAATTTTTATTATTACCTAAAATTACAACCCTTTAGCCTTAACCTTATATTAATTGGCAGTGCGTTAAGTCAACATTGGCTTATTGTTAGCAAAGCCCTACCATATATTTAACACTTAAAGCATAGCACGTTATTTAAACGATGCCATAACACGGCTTACATCAAAATACAGGCCTGTAATGCCCTGGTCGTTATCTTTAATACTTAAGTAATC
>JAZKDS010000152.1:0-7544 GCA_040387455.1 Bacteroidota bacterium | reverse complement strand
GAGCAATGGACTGAAAATCCATGTGTCCCTGGTTCGATTCCTGGAGGTACCACAAGAACCCCTGATAATCAATTGATTATCAGGGGTTTTATTATATCCAAAAATAGTAAAGCCCTTGATTGATAATAAAAAGTATACGCAAAAGCACCTATACAGGAACCTTCTTATTTTAAAGAATGCTTAATCGCAGGAATATAGGCGCGAAATGTTGGCTCTAGCTTAAGCATAGAGGTAACTAAAAAATCAACTATGACAGGCCAGTTGTCTTTACTAAAATAATCAACAGCAGACATTTCGTATTTAATCCTTGACGCTTTTTTATCAGGCAGTTCTTCCCATATTAACTTATCTCCGAATGACTGCTCTATTTCAGTGATATGATCAAGCAGCGCTTTAAAAACACGTTTATTTTCATTTACAGGCCCGCTGATATAAACTTCAACCCGGGCGTATGAATTTGAAATTACAAAGTTAAATGTCACTCCTGATAAACCACTTCCTATTGAAATCCAATAGTCTTTTGAAGGACTGATATTCTGCCAGGAGGAAGATTTTTGATTGATTTTCTGGAGTAATATTTTCCAAAAGTCAATTCTTAAATGATGTCGTGATTTTAATTGTTCTCGGGTATTTCTATCATCCTGAGTTTTGTCAGCCATACTTATTATGTATTCTTCAGCTTCTTTTACAGGAATAATTTGTTCAATATTTAGCACTAATTGATTATCTATCTCATAGGGTGTAGCTTTGAAACACTGAACCCTTAATTTATAATTCATCAGCCATAATACCGTCGAGGTAACCTCTTTTCTAAAGCGCGCAGCCACTAATATTATTCTTTGAGTCTGGGCAAGATTTAGGCTAATTTCAGATATATCAGTTACATTATAAAACTCAGCCAACTTATCTTCTGCATTCTCATTTGCACCTTGCTTATCTAAAAAGTCCTGATAAATACGCCGGATTTGCTCTTTCTTTAATGTAGAGCAATACGATGCATATTTTAATGCCTGCCAAGTCACATCTCTGCCAGTATCATCAAGCTTATTTTCGATAATTATAAGATTACCCTCCTTATCCAAGCCTAACAAATCAAGTCTTTCGTTTGTATCGTTAAAGCCGTTGAATTCTTTTTGAATTATGAGAATATCTTCACCTAAAACTTCGGGAGAATTTGCAATCCATTCTTGCAGATGATTTCTTTCAGTAAAGCCCAGTTCTGAAAATGATTTTTTTTTAAGTTCTGTAATTCTATTTGTAATCTTTTCTATTAGATACATTATTAAACACTATTAAGGATTGAATTTATTTGCTGAAAAATAGACAAATTTTGCGAGACTAATGTTTTATAAGAAAAATAATAAAATGCAGAATTCATGGTACGGACTACTATCGGAATGTGCTATTACTTAGCACTAGAAGCGTCACAAAAAACCCTGACAATCAAACAATTATCAGGGTTTCTTAAACTATATTTCCCCACTACTATTCCTTAATAAAATTTTTAGTTACAGTACCTTTAGTCGTTGTTATGTTTATACTGTAAATTCCTTTGGGAAAGCTATCTGTTTCAAGCCCTGAGCCTCTATATAAACCTTTAGAAACCTCCTGCCCCAACATGTTGTATATGGTATAATCAATAACCGCTATACCTATGCCGGCTTGTATATGCAGTGTGCTTTTAACAGGGTTAGGATAAATAACTAAACCTTCGTTATTTTCTGTGGAATGGCCTACGCCAAGCACCTCATTAGTATAGCGCGCCATGGCAAACTCTTTACTAATGCCATTGTGCGTACTGCCGGCCACCACAATTTTATAGTCTGACTGCAACGCTATTGAAAACGCCTCATCATAGCCGTTATAAAAAGAGGTGGTAAGACCATCCTGATCGCTAAAATCAGCATCAAAAGTGCCATCAATGTTAAAGCGCCTTACTTTAAAATCATAGCTATCAACAGCTGCATTATACTTGCTTAGGGCTACCAAAAATTTATTATCGGGCTGCAATATTACAGCTTTTATCTCCCTGTATTCTGACAAGTAGGTTGATATTACACCATCTGTGCCATATGTAGTATCAATTGCGCCATTGGCAGTAAACCGCATTGTTGTAAAATTAACTTCAGTACCTAAACCCCTTCCGGCAACTATTATTTTGCCATCGGGCTGTAAAAAGCATTTATAAGAGAGGTATGCATATGCTCCGGGTAGCAGTATTAGCGTTCCGTTATCGCCAAAAGCTGTATCTGTAGTGCCATTTGCATTAAACCTCAATCCTTTTAATACCATACTGCTATCATTATTTACTACAGACCCGAACATAACAATTTTACCATCGGGCTGTAGCAATGTTGTGGCCGATGTAAAGGCTGACCCTGTGTAAGATACAATTGCATAACCATTAGTGCCAAAACCGGCATCTAATGTACCGTTTGTATTAAACCTGGCCGCATTAAATGCAGAAAGCCCATCTCCCAGATAACTTTCACCGGCAACAATTATTTTACCATTGGGCTGGATTACTATAGAAGCCGGAACGAAACTAACACCAACCTTGCCCTCGGTCCCAAACGATGTATCGAGGCTGCCATTAGCGTTATAGCGTATAACTTCGTAAGAATAAAAATTTTGAGAGTAGTTATAATAGGTATTGCCCACTACTATTTTACCATCTGGTTGCAGCGTGGCGGCAACCACTGTGTTTATATTGTCATTAAAAACAGAATAAACTTTACCTAAAGTACCAAAAGCCACATCGGGGCTACCATCGGCATTATATTTAGCCAATACAATATGTTTCCTGACAAAATTATTGCTTTGCCTATAGCCCGAAGAGCCTATAGATATTAGTTTGTCATCTGGCAATGCTAACAATATAGCCAGCTCGTCATTACCTTTTTCATATGCTACGGTTTGCTTTCCATTACTTCCAAAAGAGGTATCTATTATACCGTTTGCACCAAATTTAGCAATACCAAACTCGGTATGCTCAGCGTCAAGGGGCGTTGACTTTCCTGTTACAATAATATCGCCATCGGGTGTTAATGCAGCAAACTGGGCTTCGTTTGCACCGGTATCAAATGTTACCGAAGCCTTTCCGTTAGTTCCAAAGGCCGTATCTATGGTTGCATCTGTATTAAACCTCCTTATTACAAAATCTGATGATTCCAGCATAAAATAGACCGGCTTGCATACCACCACAAACTTACCGTTTGGTTGCAGTGCAACATTCTCTACAACACTATAATCATCATTGGCTGCAAATGCATACAATGCCATACCATCATTATCAAAAGCCGTATCTAAAGTACCGTTTGCATTATACCGGGCCAGGCCAAAGCTCGTAGCGGTATTGCTGTTTACACCACCCGCCACTGTTATTTTACCATCGGCACCTGTAAAAACCTGAAACCCCTGGGATGAAGCACCCGCCCCAAAATTAGTAAGTACCTTGCCGTCTGCGTCAAAAGTAGTGTCTAACGTGCCGTTAGCATTAAATTGCGCCACGGCCATTTTAAGCGTGTTGTTTTGAAAGTAACTGCCGCCTATAACAAATTTGCCATCGGCCTTTAACGCTATGGCCGCCGGGGTACTCCTGGCGTTATTGAGGCCTGTGCCAAAAGATGTAATTACCTGGCCGTTTGTACCAAAAGAAGTATCGGGGGTTCCGTTTGCCGTATATTTTTCTACACCAATATCATAATTTTGTGTAGCAACATATAAGTTAGCCGAAGTAACAATAAAACTTCCATCGGACAAAAAAACCAGTTTATTGCCGGAAAGGCTATTGGGCCACAAATTGCTGATTATTTTACCGTTACTACCAAAACCAGAATCAATACTGCCATCGGCATTATAGCGCACTATGGCTAATTTTGAAAACACGCTTGCCATACCCGAAGTACCTAAAACAATAAACTTGCCGTCGGGCTGCGGGTGTATGGAGTTTATAAAGCTGTAATTATGACCATTGTTCAAAAAACTGGTTACTACTTTTCCGTCAATGCCAAAAGCAGTATCTAAAGTACCGTTTGCATTAAAGCGCGCCAGGGCAAAGTCTATTTCGCCGTGGGCACTCACATAGGCACCGCCTACTAAAAATTTGCTGTTGGGCAGCACAGACACCGCGTTAGCCCAGTTGTTGTTAGTGCCAAGGGCGGTAATAACTTTGCCATTGGTACCAAAAGAGGTATCTAAAACACCCGATTGAGAAAATGCACTCATTGACGGAAGCAAGAGTAACAAGAGTAATTTTTTTTTCATAGCTATTAATTAGGTAATAAATAGTGTAAGGTAAAACACCATTACCTTACAAAACAGCTGAATATTAAAAAACCCTACAACCAATTGTAAAAGATAACATTAGAAAAAATATGGCCCGCCATTGCCCTTAAAACCCACTATTTTTTTAAGTATACTTTAGCGTAGCGTTACTAAATAGCACCTATTACAGATAGTTTTATTAAATAGCTTGATTTTTAAACATATAGTATTACCTTTGCACGCATTTTTACAGCTACTAAAACTGTGGCATTACCCAAAGAAAATACAGCATTATGAATATGAAGAAAATTGTTGAGTACCGCAAACTACTCAATGTTACCAAAGACGCAACCCTTAAAGAGCTGAAAACCATATACAGGAACAGCATGAAGGATCATCACCCCGATACTATTGCTGATGATGCAGAAAGGCTTGCCGCAGAAGAAAAGAGCACTATTTTTATAGAGGCTTACCACTTTTTAGTAAGCGTTGCTCCTGAAACCCTTGCAAAAACAAAAGCAGAATATACTGCCACTACAGCTACACAGCCGCTTGTTGAATTTTACTTTGACAACATGGTATTGTTTATGAAGTTTGCCGATGGCAACCAGTATGAGTACTTTGGCGTACCTAAAGCTATTTACATTAAAATGGTAAACGCCGATTCTCCCGCACGTTTTGCCAAACGTAACATACACGGTGCTTACCTGTACCGCAGTGCAAGCAAAATTGTAGCTGCAGAATAATACAACAAATCCCGCCATGAGCGGGATTTTGTTTTTTTAGTATATATCTTAAATACCCTATTTACTCTTTACTGCTTTTATAACCACCTTGGCATCGGGCAGCCCCGCCGATGTTACCGTAAGGGTAATATCTCCTGCATCTTTACCGCTTTTTACTACTACAAGCGCACGGCCGTTCCAGGCTTTTCTTGTCAGCGCATTATAAGCTTCAGCATCTTTAAGGTTTGCATTATCAACACCTGCAATTATACCATTACCGGTTATGCTAAAGCTAAGAGGGTTATCGGCATTTGCCTGTATAACGCCGTTTTTATCTTTAAGCTCTATAATAACATACGATAAATCCTGGCCGTTTGCCTGTAGCACCTTTCTATCGGGCACCAGGCTTATTGCCGCAGCAGCACCCGCAGTGCTTAACGTTACCGCCTCTGTTTCCTTACCATGCTCTATACCCACTGCTTTTAAAACACCCGGTGCATAAGGCACGCTAAACACCGCCTTATAGCCGTTGCTTTTTGATGTAGGCATCTCTGCTACCATCTTACCGTTAAGATAAAGGCGCACACTGCTGTATTTAGAATATACTTCTACCTCTATATTTTTACCCTCATAGCCCGGCCAAGTCCAGCGCTCCCAGGTAGGCCAGACCGACCACAGGGTTTCTTTAATTTCTCATTATACAGCATGCTGCGGTAATGCGATATGGGCTTGCGCCAGCCGGTAAGGTCTATATCGCCACAGTAAGCACCGTGCCACGGGAATAAGTTAAGTTCATAATGCTCGCCCTTGGGTTCGCCCGGATAAAAATACCTGCCAATTCCTGATTCTCCTAAGTAGTCCATTGCTGTCCATACAAAATCGCCAATAATAAAATCGTTAGCCTGCACAAGCTGCCAGTTGGCAAGGGCATCGCGCGGGTACGACTCTGTTTGCACTACTACACGATCCGGAACCCTTTTATGGTCATCAACGGCATGGTGCAACTGGTAGTTGTATCCACACACATCATGCGCGGCCATAAGCGGGTCAAAAATTTCCCACTCGCTATCCCAGGTTGTCATGGCCGATGTTACCGGCCTTGAGGCATCTACACTGCGAATAAAACCCGCCAGCATATTTGCCGTAGCAACCGCCTGCGCTTCTTTGCGCTCAATAATTTCATTACCGGTACTCCACATTATAATAGATGGGTGATTACGGTCGCGCTTTACCATAGCGGCAACATCTCGTTGCCACCAAGTATCAAAAATCATGGCATAATCATATTTGTTTTTTTCGGTTCTCCAGCCGTCAAAACTTTCATCTATAACCAAGAGCCCCAGCCTGTCGCAGGCATCAAGAAACGCCACTGAGGGTGGGTTATGCGATGTGCGCACGGCATTAAAGCCCGCCGCTTTAAGCAGGGCTACCTTGCGCTCTTCGGCACGATCATAAGCCGCAGCGCCTAAGCAACCGTTATCATGATGCACACAGCCGCCGTTAAGCTTTATTGTTTTGCCGTTAAGCTGAAAACCCTTTTGGGCATCAAAAGAAATACTACGGATGCCAAAGCTTTGTGTTACTTCGTTTACCGTTTTTTTATCCTTTACCACGCTTATATATGCTTTGTAAAGATGTGGGGTATCGGTACTCCAAAGCTTAGGATTTTGCACTCTTATTGCCTGTATCACTTCCTGTTCGCTATTTGGCGCAAGCGTTAGTGTTGTTTGCGTGTAGCCCCCTTTTTTCTTATTTGTATCGTTAATATTTAATTCAATTATTACAGCTTGTGGGCTTGCCGTTTCATTCTTCACCAGGGTTTTAACCTGCACTGTAGCTTCTTTAGCCGAAACCTGCGGCGTAGTAATGACTACACCCCATTGCGCCACATGTACACTATCGGTTACGGTTAACCACACATGACGATAAATACCTGAGCCGCTGTACCAGCGGCAGTTTTTTTGCATGGAGTTATCTACACGCACGGCAATTACGTTTTTTTGACCCGGTTTTAAATAAGGCGCAATGTCATAACTAAAAGATGAGTAGCCATAAGGATATACCCCTAACGATGTACCGTTAACAAACACTTCGGCATTCATGTACACGCCTTCAAAATATATGGTTGCCTGCTTGCCTTTCCAGGACTGGGGCACATCAAATGTTTTGCGGTACCAGCCCATACCCGCCGGAAAATATCCGCCATCGTTACCCGTTGGGTTATTGGCTTCGGGCTTGCCTTCAATACTCCAATCGTGTGGCAGGTCGAGCTTTCTCCATGTACTGTCGTCAAAATCTGCTGCTCCGGCCTTTGGTGCATCGCCTAAATTAAACCTCCAGTCGTAGTCAAACAGCTGGCGGCTGCTATTTTGCTGGCTGCTAGCAGTTGTACAAACAGCAATAAGCAAAAGTGCGGCACAAACTGTTTTAAAGCCTTTTTTAATTTGGTTCATTCTATATTTAATTTGTCAGAAACTATTTCGTTGTAGTGAAACCAAAGATAAACAAAAAAATAAATGTTGATATTACATTTATTTACCGGAAGCTCGGTAG
>JAZKDS010000151.1:0-2347 GCA_040387455.1 Bacteroidota bacterium | reverse complement strand
CGATGGCGGGGACCGCTTTTTTCAGGTTCATCATTTTTTCAGGGTTTTTCTCGGCTACAAATGCCAAACGGGTGCCGGTTTCATCAAACGTAATATTTTTGTAGGTACCGTTACCGGTGCTTATCTGCTTAAGATTATTTTGTGCGATATCGTAAATAAAAATACCTGCCTTTACATCTTTAACTTTTTTTTGCGATGTAATAGAAAAAGCCAATAAGGTTCCGGCTTTGTTCAACTGGTAATCGGTAACATACTCAAATGTGCGCGATTTACCGGTTGCCATTTGCCTTACAACAAGTTTTGCGCCCGGTAGGTTTGCGGTTGCCTTAGCAGTATCGGCAGCCTTTTTTGCTACGGCGGCGCTGCTATCAGCCGGGATAAAATAGGCTAGCACGGCCGCTTTCTCAGCCATCTTGAAGTTTTTAACCGCAGGCACTTTTTCAATACCTGCTTTACCCAAGGTTATAATGCCCAGGGTGTCTTTAGGATACTCAGCAGGTTTCTTTTTTTTAATTTTCAGCTGACGGATATCCGCAAAAGCAGGCTTTATCATCAGCACAGCGTATTTTGAATCAGCAGTAAACCTGGCAGTGTCTGCACGTGGTATGCTTATTTTGTTATTATTAGCAGCATCGGTAATTACCAATTGCGCATCGCCGGCTTGTGGTTTTATAGTATATAACACCCACTTACCATCGTTACTGATACGTTCGCTGCTTATGCTTTGCCAGCCGTCAAACACAGAATGATCTAAAGGTTTTTTATTTACTTTTTGGGCCGATGCAGACATAGCGGCGCCCAACAGCATAGCAGAGATCAGTAGTTTTTTCATTATTTAGCGATTGAATGCCTAAATATGGTAAAAATTCAGGCATTAATAACAGGCGTAACATATCCATTACAAAACCGGCATTATTATAGGTAAAATTGACGCTTTTTGCGCGTTTTTAATCTTGCAAGTGATCCAAACTGATGGCCTGTATCATTTGGATCAGTGATTAAATATTTGCTAATTATCTGCAAAAATCTTGTTTTTTCTAGCTAAAAACCAGGATAACCGGGACAATTTTTTGATGTTTTTTGTGCAATTTGGATCAATTTACTGACAAAACAGCGCCACCACCGAATATTATATTCCAGTTTGGAAAAAGCAGTTAAATCTCAACATCCCGTAATTATAGTAGCGCGTTTTTGCTTAATATTGCAGCGATGATAAACGCGTTCAGAACCTATAATCCGCTTAATATATTATGGCTGGCTGTTTTATTGTTTCTGTTACGGGCAGGCTACGTTTATAATGCGCCAGCCTCTTTAACTTTTACTTATCTTGAACCATTTGCCCGCTTATTAGCTCCCGGAGCTTATACCTACATTTTTCCGCCGGCTTTAAATATTTTTCTGGCCGGGGTATTGGTGTTTGGTCAGGCATTGTTGGTTAACCGCTTGGTAAATCAATACAACCTGTTAGGTAAACCCAGCTTTTTGCCGGCGCTAATGTATATTGTGCTTACCGGTTTGTTTACCCCATTCCTGGTTTTAAGCCCGCCACTTATCTGTAATTTTTTACTGATATGGATGTTCTATAAACTCTTTGCGCTTTACAAGGCCGATGACGCGAAATCAATAACCTACGATCTGGGTATGATAGTAGCATTGGGGTCGTTAATTTATTTCCCTTTCATCTATTTATTTTTGGCGATATGGGCATCTTTATTGCTTTTCAGACCATTTAACTGGCGCGAGTGGGTAATTGGCATTATGGGATATGCCACCATTTTCTTTTTTTTGGCGGTGGCTTATTATCTAAGCAATAAGCTGCAAATGTTTTACACCATCTGGACACCGCTTACCACCGCTTTTCCTACTCATGTTAATATTAAATATTCAAACTACCTGGTGCTAATACCGGTTATTATTATTTTAGGGTTAGGGTTAATAAGCCTGCGCCAGGTATTTTTCAGAAGCTATGTACAGGTGCGCAAATCGTTTCAATTACTTTTTGTAGTATTTCTGATAACCGGCTTATCCTTTTACGTAAAGGCTCAATTCAGCTTAACACATTTTTTACTTTGTGTTATCCCGTTGGCAGTACTTTTTGCCTATTATTTTCTGTACGCCAACATTCGTTGGTTTTATGAAACTTTATTTTTTATACTGCTTGCAGGTATAATTTATTTCCAGTTTAACACTTTTTAACTTTTACATTCGTTCAAATTTCTCGGGTTATGTTAGATTTGCAGCACAATAGCATTATGGGTGTAGTGTATACCCATGATATTCACTTAAATACATAGTAGATGAAATTTGGAGTTGTAATATTTCCGGGGTCTAATTGTGATGAGGATAT
>JAZKDS010000150.1:846-1554 GCA_040387455.1 Bacteroidota bacterium | reverse complement strand
GTTTCGTAACCAACTGATAGACAAAAGCCTGGGTGAAATAATGAACCTGCACGAATATGCTGTAGAATTCATAAAAAAACCCATAAATGTATTCGATACTGTAGAGATTGCGCGTGCCATTAAAGTGGCTAACCTACCGCCAAGCCGCATAGACATTGGTAAACTTACCTATGAGTACCACCTTACTGATAACCTGTATAATGATGCCGCTGCCTTTGTAAACGACAAGCTTCGTAATGCACGTACTGGCCACGATATCAAGCCAAAAGATGTTGTACTATATGGCTTTGGCCGTATAGGCAGGCTACTGGCCCGCGAAATGATGGCCAAAATAGGCCAGGGTGCCCAGCTGAGGCTGCGTGCCATTGTAGTGCGCGATAAGCATGATGCCATCCTGCTTGAAAAACGTGCATCACTGCTTAGGCATGACTCTATACATGGCGATTTTCAGGGATCGGTAATTGCCGACACTAAAAATAACACCCTGATTATCAACGGAGCAACAGTGCATATCATCAGCGCTTCTAACCCTGAAAAAATTGATTACACAAAGTATGGCATTAATAACGCCCTGCTTATAGACAACACCGGAGCCTTTACTACCGAAGAAACACTTAGCAAGCACATGGCTGCGCAAGGTGTTGAAAAAGTGCTGCTTACAGCACCGGGCAAAGGCATACCAAACATTGTTTATGGTGTAAACCATAA
>JAZKDS010000150.1:0-836 GCA_040387455.1 Bacteroidota bacterium | reverse complement strand
CGACTATAACCCCGACACTACCGATATTTGGAGTGCTGCATCATGCACTACAAACGCCATAACCCCTGTGCTTAAGGTACTTGAGGACACTTTAGGCATTTCTAAAGGCCACCTGGAAACCATCCACGCCTATACTAACGACCAGAACCTTGTGGACAACATGCACAAGAAGTACCGCCGTGGCAGGGCTGCAGGACTTAACATGGTTATTACCGAAACCGGCGCGGGAAGCGCTGTGGCTAAGGCAGTTCCGTCTTTAGAGGGCAAGCTTACCAGCAATGCAATACGCGTTCCGGTGCCTAACGGCAGCCTTGTAGTGGTTAATGTAGCGGTAGAAAGGCCTACCACTGTAGACGAGGTTAACGAGATAATGAAACACTACGCCCTTGAGGGTGAACTTGTAGAACAAATAAAGTATTCTGTTAATAATGAACTTGTTAGCAGCGACATTATAGGTACAAGTGCCCCTGCAATATACGACAGTAAGGCTACTATTGTAAGTGCCGATGGCAAAAATGTAATACTTTACGTATGGTATGATAACGAGTTTGGTTACAGCCACCAGGTAATACGCCTGGCTAAGTATGTGGCTAAAGTGCGCCGCTACACCTACTACTAAAATTTAAACCAACCTTTTTTTCTTCATAATTGTTGTGAAATCCGTGCTCATTTGAGCACGGATTTTGCTTTTATATAAAGTAGGTATTTACTTTCAAAAGCATATCAAAAAGTGGGTAACTTTTCACTTTCGGAGTTCATTTTCGCTTAAAAAATCACATTTTCAAACCAATTATTAAATTCGTAAAACGTTAACATTTAAAAAAAATTACACTTTT
>JAZKDS010000149.1:4293-10601 GCA_040387455.1 Bacteroidota bacterium | reverse complement strand
TAAAAAAGCTGATAACCCCTAAACCCAAACACGAGTATACCAGCCTGATAACGCCATGACCGGCAACCAAAAGGTCGTAATTATTAGTTACGGTAGTGTAACCAAGGCTATTTAAAATAAAGGCGCTGCATTTTAACAACACCCAGCGCAGGCCTTGTATATAGTTTAAGTGGTTGGCTAAAAAAGGGCTGTAATATTTACCCGGGCTGGTTAGGCCAAAAAAGAAAATATTGCCGTAGTAAAACACAACAAACAGGGCTACAAACCATGCAGCAAATTTCATGGGGTTATTTTGTTTGCCTGTCATTTGCCTGCTGTTTTAATAATTCGTCTATCTTAATATCAACTACCAGCCTAAACCAAAATCCTTGTAAAAAGTGGAAGATCACCCCGGTTCGGCCATCTAATATACCCAACTGAAATATAATACGTTGTGTAAAGTACAGGGCTGGCCTTACGTATCGGGGCAGCTTATGCCACCTTTTTTTATACCAGGCCTTACGTTCATTCGGCGATCCCCAAAATATTGGCTGCTCGGTTTGTGTAGCAAGCACTTGCATGCGTTCAACTTCATGCTGGGCAACCAGATCGCTGTATCGGTTATGCTTGGCTATCCAAAAACTAATGTTGTTTTCTTTTAGGTTTTCTTCTAATAAATGGCCCTGTTTCCAAATCTCGGTTTTACCCGGTACTACAAAACGGTGGTCCATTTTCTCGCTCAAATCAGAGTATCCAATACCAAACCTGAACATTTTTAGCAGGTAAAACGGAAAATAGCCGCCATGCTTTATCCAGCGGCCTTTAAAAAAGTTTTTGCGGTTAAAGTAAATGCCGTTAATGTCGGTATGGTCGGCGTCTTTAAAGTTTGCAAGTTGATCTCTTAGCTCTGGTGTCACTACCTGGTCGGCGTCAAGGCATATCACCCATGGGGTTTTTATAGCGCAGTTTTTTAGCGCGAAATCCCACTGTTTGGGATGGTTTTCAAACGCGTTGTACAATAACATCGCCCCAAAATCTTCTGCAATTTTGAGTGTGCCGTCTGTGCTCCCAGAATCGACCACAAAAACAGGAGCATTTAAGCCAGCTACCGACTGCAAAAAGCGAGGCAAATGCTGTTCCTCATTAAAGGTTAATACAATAAATGAGTATGGTGCGCTCAATCCAGTTTTGCTTTTATGATCATTGATTTCCAAAAGTACGGAATCCGTCCGCAACCGGTAAAGCCGGTTACCGTAAAACCAGCTTCGGTAAGCGCCTTGCTCAATGTGTTGCGCGACCATACCTTAATATGCCCCCCGTGCCACATTGGGTTTAGGTGTGTATCCCACTTGTTAAACAAACTTAACAGCAGGTTTTTCAGATAGCCATGATAGGGCGTTGATATAATGATTTCGCCACCCGGTGCAAGGCATCTTTTACAGAAATTAATAAACCCTGCCGGGTCATACAAATGCTCAATAACTTCGGTAGATATTACCGTATCAAATTGCTTATCCTGTAGCTCTGTTGGTAATTTACCGGTTGATAGGTCTTGCAAATAAAACCTGTTTGCATTGGTTTGTTTGGCAATGGCTACGCCTTCGGCGGATGCGTCTGTTCCGAAAGCATCGTATCCCTTACTCAGTAAATAATTAACCAGGTAACCATTACCGCAACCTAAGTCAAGTATGCGTCTATCAGTATTATCTGCCAGCATATCCAATATCGGTTGTTGCAGGTATTGAAAGGTATGGGCAGGCCCGCTTTCGTGAAAGCCATAATCTTTATAATCGGCCATTGGTGGTTATTTGCTGATACATATCTATATATTTTTGCACAAGCTTGTCGTCATCAAAATCGCGATGAATAAGGGCCGGCGCATTTGCTTTAATTGCAGCCAGTTGGTCCTTTTCATTTAACGCGATATGATTGATGATATCGCTTACCGAAGCTGCGTTTGTTCGGCAAAACCACCCCAGGTTGTTTGCTACCACATAATCTGTAAGGCCTACCTGCTGGCTTATTAATACAGGCGTGCCGGCGCTTAGGCTCTCAATAACTACATTGCCAAAGTTCTCATTATGCGATGGTAAAACCAACAGGTCATTATTGGCATAAACATCAAACTTATTATCGTTCTGAAAACCTATCCAGCTAATATGCTGAGCGGTTTTATTATAGTGGGCTATGTTTTTTAGTACTTCAATGTAGCTTTCGTCGCCACTGCCGGCAATGGTTAGGTGGTAAGGTACGGCAATATGCGGCAAGGCGTGCAATAATATATCAAGTCCTTTTTTTTCTTCTATGCGCGAAAGAAACAGCAGCTTTAAAACCGGGCCGCCAGTTTTTTTTTGTGCGGATGTTTGTGCTATCTTAACAAAGTTGGGAATGTTAAATATCCCGACAGGCTGAACAATATTTAAAAGATCTTTCTGTTCTGCGAGTGATGTGGCATGTAGATAAGATTGCTTAAGTAAGCGTTTACCTAATAAGCTATGCAACAAACTTTTTGCTCCCTGATTTTTATTATTGAACGAATAGCCACTTAAAGTGCCACGTGGCGACACTACTACGGGCACTTTCTTTACCACACCAATTAATGCCGCAAATACCGATACTAAATTCCACCAGGCATGAATATGTATTACATCAAAATAGCGTGCTGTGCGCCACAGCTTAATAAGTAGAGAAGGCGACAGGTGTGTATGATCTTTCGTGATACGCCTAAAATAAGTTACCGCGACACCGTCAACCCATGTAGGTTCATTACAATTAACGGGCAGCTCGGTATCGCCGTTGGCGGTTGTGGTGTATGCGCTTACTTTTAGTCCGGCCTTTACCAGTTCTTCGCTTAATTTAGCTACAGACATGGTAGGGCCGCCATAAATATAAGCCGGTTTGTATGACGCGTTTACCTGTAGTATTTTCAAATCTCTTCTAAAATATTACGTCTTTTTAAAACGCGGTGCAGCACTATCATAGTTACGTAACTCCAAAAAACCGAGTTCAATAAAAACTCAAAGCTTAGCCCGCGCCAAAATATCTGGAACAGCCCTGTAAATATCAACGCGGTGCCCAGTATATAGCCACCAAATAATTGTTCTGCTTTTTGAGATATAAGCTGCGCCGCAGCACCATAAATAAATAACGCCAGTATAATGCCTATGGTACCCCCGGATAGATATCCATCAACAATATACGCAGGCTTGGCCGATACGTTTGACCCCCGATATGCCACACCGGCATTGTAAACCCTTTCCATCACCATTGATTCTATAATAGGTTTTGAGGGCCAAAAAACACGCGGAATTACAGACGTTACAGACTGCTCTATTAGCTGAAATCCGTAAAAGTCAATATACTCTGGTGTAGATTGTACAAAAGTGGTAAACATATTTATCTCACTTAGCCGGTAAACTAAAAAGCCCCACGTGGTTTCGTCTTTAAGGTCTTCGTCGCCATTTAAGGCGGCGTCAAGCGCAATTTTGTAAGCATCTTCAGACGCAACATTATCAGACCAGGCGTTTGATCTGAAAACGCTGTTATAAGTAGGCAGCAGCGCAAAAAGTACTAATAGCGCAGGTATAAACGTAAGCGTAACTACCTTTTTATAGCTTGGATACAAAAATATCCCCAACACCAAAACACTGATAATAATAGGTTCTTTAAAGCCCGATGTTAACGCCTGATAGAAGTTTACAAAGTATAAAAACAGGCAAAATAGGGTATTAAATACCTTGTTAAGCGGTATTGCAAAAGCCAGAGCCAATGTACCCGCTATAAAGCTTAAAGAGCCAAATTGCCCCGAAAACTGCGATAAACCGTTGATATACAAAGCAACCGACGATAATGGTAGAAATATAATGGCAATCATCATTAATATATTGGCCAGCTTCAGATTATCTACCTTAAACTTTTTTTCGATAGGATACTTCATCATAGCCAATATGCCGGTGGTAAATGCCGCGTGGCCCAAAACGTAATAACGCTGGCATTGGGCGGTAAGCGCCAGTTTGGTACTGTCTACATGAAAAAACAGCTTTGACTCTTCTGGCTCATCTACACCCAATAGGTCAAGAAAATAAAATATAGAGCTGCAGGCCATGTAGCCAACAAAAATTATCTGTACCAAAAATATGGGGCGCATTAATTGCTCTGCAATAGGGCGGTCTTTAGGAAGTGGTTTTATCCAACCGCTGTAGGAAATGTAAAATATAAAGAACGAACCAAGCCATGCTGTAAAGTAAGACAGCACGGTTTCGTCTCTAAACACTGCTGCCAGCGCCCAGGGTAGGTATAGTAACAAGTACCGCTCAAAGGGTTTACTGGTTTCGCTCATTTTTTATAATTGACAATACTATTTACCTGTGTGGTAAAATCCCAACGGGCTATTTTTTGTGCTGATGCTTTCCCCATTAATGTCAGCTCTTGCCTGGTTTTACTTAGCAAAGCGCCCAATTTTTCTGTTATATCATTATCGGCATTAAAGATATATCCGTTTACAGCGGGCTCAACAAGGTCAACTGCACAGCCTACTTTGTTTGACACCAGTATGGCCCTCCCACAGGCCATAGCTTCGTTAACGGCAAGCCCCCAGGTTTCGCCTGGGCCTTTTGATGGCAGGCAAAAAACATCGCAAGCCTGGTAAATTACCGGCATGTAACGCTGGTTTTGAAAGCCCATGAAATGCACGTTAGGCTGCGCTGATGCCTGCTGTTTTAAATCAGAAAGCAAAGCACCATCGCCAACAAAAAGCAAATGTACACTGGGTTGGGCTAAGTTAATAAACGCCTGTAACAATAAATTGGGGGCTTTTTTTTCTTCAAGTTTGCCGGCAAAAAGTATTACTACAGCGTTTGGGTCAATATTAAGTTGTTGCTTTAATTGCAATACTTCTTTGGCTCTGTATAAAGCAAATCGTTCATTATCAACAGTATGTGGGGTAAACAACAGCTGTTTATCTGTTAGCCCGTACTTTTTAAAGTAGGCTTTGTTATTGGTGCCGGTGTAAAGGGCATAGTCAATATGTTTATATACCCAGCGCAGGTAAATCTTCCTCAGTAAATTTTTTATCCCCGGTTGTTCATCCAATAGTGTTGAGTCACCTCTGAAAAGTACCGGAATTTTGTTTTTGAAATGTCTTAGAACCTTTAAGTGGCTTTTGTAGGCCCAACCGTAAACCAGCAGGGTATCTGGTTTCCAGTTATTTATTTGGTTGATAAGATTTGGCGTATCAATACCCTTAAAATGATGTGTCCCGGCATGGGCCGCGGTGTTGTTTACCCATTGGTACGGATATCCTTCTAACAGATCAATATCCCACTGTATGGTTTTACCAAAGCCGGGGTCATGTTTTGTAACCGATGCCTGGCCCCAGGTGTAAAACACCATTAATTCAACTTTAGCGGCCAATAGTTTAAACAACGGCGCGTAATATTGAATAGGATGGGTGGTTACTATTGCCAGTCGCATTATTTTTGGCATTGAAAGGCTGCTGCCTTATAAAATCTATCTTCTTCTTCAACCAATGCAAAGGCTGCATCATCAGCATCGCCAAACGTTATTGGGCAAATGTTTTTAAAGCCAACCTTCTCCAGCTCATGCGCCAGCGATTTATAATCCCACATCCACAAGTGTTTTGAGTTGCCATACAAGCCTTTTACTGCCGCTGCCAGCCCCGTGCCGCGTGTTTCTATACCCAGCATGGTGCCGCGCATAAGGTTATTGGCTGGGGCGGGTACTGTATCAAAGGTGTCCAGGTAATCAGTAACAGCCGCTTTCAAATCAGGCACCACGCCCCTGAAAACGCCGCCGGGTTTTAATATGGTGTAGGTGTTTTTTACGGCCTGTACAAAATCGGCATAAGCCAAATGCTCTAACACGTGCGAGCAGTATACGCCGTCGCAGCTGTTAGCTTGCTCAGGTAAACCTTTTACAATGTTGCCGTACTTTACATTTGCCGGAAAACGCTGGCTATTACGGGTATACAATTTGCCCAGCAGCGGCATTTTTTCAAAGCGAAGGGTTGGCGATGCATCGTAGTTTATCCACCCGTTTGGTGCTGTAAAACCGCAGCCGTACTGTACGTATCTTTTCATTTGTGGTTACTTGTTTTATTACGCGCCATAAAGTTATGCTCTAGCAAGTAATAACTTGCTGCCGATAGCGGAATCAATATTATTAAACTTATAAAAAAGCTGATAACAGGCAAACTTATGCCGCTTGTATTGGGAAAGGAAGTTGTAACCCAATTGCAAACCGGCCTGTGTACAAGGCCATGCCACAGATAAAGGCTGAAGGATATTTTTCCGATAAAACTAAACGCCTTA
>JAZKDS010000149.1:0-4283 GCA_040387455.1 Bacteroidota bacterium | reverse complement strand
TTGCCCAGGAAATTTTTGCGCCTTTGTTTCGATGTTAATGCAAGATATATAATACCACTCAAACCGAAGCCCATTACTGTAAAACCCAATAGCTTAAACAAGTTGTAGTAATTGGTACTTAACATTAATACTGGTTTTGATATAAGCACCCGGCCCGCATAGGTAATAAGTATAAAACCAATAAGCCATAGCGCATTGTATGGTAACTTTATGTTTGGCTGCAATAAAAGAAGCCTGCCTGCCAGTATGCCCCACATAAATTCAAAGTATCTAAAAAATATCTGGCTGCTTAATATGTCAGACCCCGACTTTAGAAACATTACGCCGGCTATCGCGATAGCAAAAAGGCAAATGGTTATTACAGTAAAGCTTTTTATAAAACCGTACCGGTTTTGATAAATTAATAAAAAGGGGACGATGATGTAAAATTGCCACTCGGATGTTAAAGACCATAGTATACCTTCGGGGTTGTAAGCCGGAAATAAGGCATTTTGATACGTAAGGCAGGTTAACGCGCTTTTTAAAAACGGATATGAACCATCATGGGTGAGTTTAGCAATGATATAAACCAGGCAAGCTGTATAAAAGGCAGGTGATAGCCTGATCCATCTTTTTTTTATGAAGGCGCCAAAATCAGCATAGCAAAATTGCCTGTTACCGGCATAAAAGTAATACATACAAAACCCGCTTATCACAAAAAACAAGTCGACACCGTTTCCGCCCAACGCCAGTACAGAAGCTAGGTCAAGCTTACCAACTACATACCTGGGGTTGCCATGAACTGTCCATATATGTATCCAAAGCACACCCGAAACAGCAAATGCCCGCAGGCCATCTAAGGCTGCAAATCTGCCTTTTGGCGAAGGTTTATCTAAAGCGGCTATAATCATTGGGCTAAAACCCTATCAAATAGCAGACACTGTAATTTGGTCATGTTTAGTGCCGAGTGTTTATCCATGCAGGCATCATTATAAACAGGCGTGGCAAGTTGGTTGTTGATGAGCGCCGTTATAAATTTTTTTATGTTGATGTTAAGGTCGGCAGTTGCCTCATAACTATAGTTATGCGTGGCACCACAATCGCTCAATACTTGTATTGCCGGGCTTTTTGAGTTGAATACCGTGAGTAATGGCCGGCCGCTTAACAAGTAAGGGTGAATTTTAGACGCAGTATACCGCGGATCGTCAGAACCGGGGATAAATAACGCATCGGCCTGTTGCAGTACAGATAGTGTATTAAAATAGCTTATCCGTTCAGTAATCTCTACCACATTATCTGCCACACCCCAAATGTGTGCCAGTGGCATAATAGTTTCTGTTCCCTGACCGGCAGGGGCATAGCTGGTGCCAATAAAATTTAACCTTATTTGGTTACCCACTTCGGGCTGCTCACTAATTAAACGACTTAAAGCAGCAAAAAGCGGTGCTATTGCGCTATGCATATCTGTACCACCACGGCCTACATAAACCATGTTTTTAAAGGAAGGGTTAAGCAGGGTTTTAAATTGATCTTTATTACGTGCGGCCACATCAAAATCAGGCTTAAAACCGGCAAAGGTGATGGTAGCAGCAGGGATGCTTTTTATCTGCGGATAACGGCTTTTAAGATCATTAATATAATCGGCAGACACACTAATTAACCCATCGGCCTGTAGCATAGCCTTTGGCTCAAGATATTTATTAAGACGATAGGATAACCAATATTTTGGCGGCTGCTGGTCCTTCGGTTTGTCGCGGTAATATTCTGAATGCCAGGGGTCTTGCATATCTATCACATAAGGTATGCCGAAGCGTTTTTTCCAGTAGGCCCCCAAAGTACAAATGGCAAATTGAGTGGTGCTGAAATAGATCAGGTCAAATTTCTCCCGGCTTAGTAATTCATTTACCTTTTGTTTGTAAGCGCCGTACGACCGGAAAGCGATGTTGCCAAAGCCCAGTTTCGCCGTCCACTTTTTGTTTAAGGCTGTTACGGTATGGATATTAATATTGGTGGGGATGGTTTGTACTAACAACTCGTCTTTTTGCAAGTCGGTGTAGGGGGTATCAACCATAACTACCTCGGCCTGCCAGCCAAACTGATGGAAATAAGGCAGGCTCATGCGCACACGCTGCATATCGGGCGTGTTGCTGGGTGGAAAGTATGGCGATATAATGAGTACTTTTTTCAATTATCCCGGTGAAAAATATTTACGGTTAATGCCACGCGCCAATTGGTGAGCTGGCCGCTCAACCACCAAATAAAATAGATAAGCCGCTGCTACGGTTAGCACTATAAATAAAGCGTATGTTAAATTATCGACAGCCATCCATTGCTTTAACAACACAAATATCAATGGGTGGCACAGGTAAAGCGAGTAAGAGAACTTACCCATTTTTTCAAGCGTTACATTTGCCCGCTTGTTGCGGTAATACACTATTTCGGCCCGCAACCATTTGTACAATAGCAGCGCAAAAATATTCATGCTGATGATATAGCTTAAATGCAGGTGAAATTTAGCCATGCTGCAAAAGCAGCTGATACCAAACACAATAATTCTGTAAATAACCACTTTGCTAAACGTAACCGGTTTTTGCTCATCTATTTTATCGGCAATTAAAACGCCCAGTAGCCAGCAGGGCAGGCCTATTATCCAGGTTAGCCCATTGCCAAATTGCCAGTAGTAGCCGTGGTATTGGTTGTTGTCTTGTGTAATTAACGCGTACACATCGTGATATGCCCCAACGCCGATAAATACCGCGGCCAATATCCATGCAGCTATAAACTTTGTTTGCCAACTGTAATTTATCTTTAACAATAGCGGGTAAATGGCGTAATAAATCAGTTCGCAATATAAACTCCAGGTAACTGTTTTTTCGGGATGATCAAAAAATGAACCGGCGGCGATGATAATTACCAGCGGGACGAGTATCCGTAAAAAACGCCTCATCCAAAACTGCCATACATTACCTATTCCGTTTTTGCTGGGATAATGTATTACAAAACCCGATATAATAAAGAATGCGATAACTGCCGATGTACCATCAAAAGCATTAGCTAAAAAGGCAGCAAACACCTTTACAGGCAACAAGGTCGATGTTTTTAAGCTAAGCGCATATACATTATCAAAGTGCGAAAGCATTACCACAAAAGCCAGTATAAACCTTATACTATCAACCCCGTAAAACCATTTGGCTTGCTGCTTATGCTCCATGTTTTTTGTTTGGTGCAGATAGGGTTTGCTCAACAACTGCCAGAAATTTTTTGCTTTCAGTCTCCCAATTATATTCGTGTCGCGCAAGCCTTAATGCTTCGTTTTGGTTGTGCGCCAGTTGCTGGCGATTTTTATCGTAATCAGATAAAATAGCCGCCAGCGCAGTAGCGTTCCCCTTTTGATAAACATAGCCGATAGTTGGGTTTTTACTCAACATATCTTGCTGTGCGGCGGTGTCGCTGGCTATTATGGCCAGGCCTGCCTGCATATAGGTAAATATCTTATTGCTAAGCGCCAGGTTATTATTTACGGCAAAACCAGGCTCAAGGGCCAGGCCTATATCAAATTGAGTTGCAAATGCTATCAACTCCTGGGGCGGTACCGGTTCATGAAATTTAAGGTTGATGCCGCTATTGCTTAAGTAATTAATAAAGGCCGCATTACTATGCAGCTTACTACCTAAAATGTGTAACTCAAAGTTTAACTTGTTTAACAACTGCAAGGCTTCAACCGCATCCTGCAAACCACGGTTGGCCCCAATGGTTTGCGAGAACCAAAGCAGTTTCAACGGCCCGGTAGATGCCCGCTTGTCGGCAACGCTATCATCTGACGGAAAAACATTTAACAATACCACCGGGCTTAATGCCGGATACAATTGTTTATAAGCCGCAGCAATTTGCTGGCTGCTGGTGCTAAAGTAGCTTAGGCGTGGCAAATACTTATCTTCGATATGCGATTTTAGCATTACATCGGCATTGTTAGCATCGTCGCTTGTTTCGTTGCGGTGAAAATCTTCGGCATCAAAGCCGCATGGTTTGTTATGGGTTTCGGCAGCGGCAACCACCGCGGGCAGGGCCCCTAAATTGTGGCCGATGTATAAATCGGCTTTATGTTTTTTTGCTTCGCGGATAAGGAAATAGGCCGGGCGGGCAATTGCTATACCGGCCCAGGCACTGCGCTTACCCTTTGTGGCTATCTTATTTATTAATCTGCTAAAAAAGTAAGGAATCTTATTTTCATCAGGGTCGCCACCTACGCAAATAGCTTTCCACTTTTTACCGGGTAACAACTGTTTATCAAAATCGGCTCCCCA
>JAZKDS010000148.1:8364-13713 GCA_040387455.1 Bacteroidota bacterium | reverse complement strand
TGTGGTTGTTTCTACCAGCTCACTATTATTATAGCCTTCCAGCCCGGCATAGCGGTTTACTCCGCCAAAGCCAGCCTTGCGCTGCTCATCGGTAAGGGGTGTGGCGTTAAAGTAAGTGCGATATACATTATTATCGCGGTCTTCCACGCTGGTCAGAGCTTCTTCAATTAGTTTTGATTTCCGGTTAAGTGCCTCATATTGAAGTTTCATATACTCAATTTCGCGCGCTTGCAACCTGTCTTTTGGCGTTTCAAAAAACGGGGTGTTAAGCAGCGCTACAAAACACAAAAAACCAAATAGTGCCGCCGCTGCCAAAAACAGCAGCGCGTAGCCTATTTTAGTGCCTTTTTTTACCTTTATTTTCCTGAAGGCCAGGTTTTCGGAATCGTAATAGTATTTTACTTTCGCCATCTGCTAAATTATCCTATTTTTGCACAATATGGCCTTAGCCGGCAGTGCAGGTAAATAAGTGAACTGACAAATGTAATAAATATTACGTGTCTGTGCATGCTTTTGCAGCAAACCGGTGCAAAGCTGTAAGATAAACCCTAAAACAATTTTTCATACCGATGAAATCCCAGGATATAAGGAAGCAATTCCTGCAATTTTTTGAAGAGAGAGGCCACCTGATAGTTCCCTCTGCACCCATAGTTACTAAAGATGACCCTACCCTGATGTTTAACAACAGCGGTATGGCACAGTTTAAAGAGTATTTTCTTGGCAACGGCACGCCCAAAAGCAAGCGTATTGCCGATACCCAAAAATGCCTTCGCGTAAGCGGAAAGCATAACGACCTCGAGGATGTGGGCTTTGATACCTACCACCATACCATGTTTGAAATGTTGGGTAACTGGAGCTTTGGCGATTATTTTAAAAAAGAAGCCATCAACTGGGCATGGGAGCTGCTTACCGAAGTTTATAAAATACCTAAGGATATATTATACGTATCTGTTTTTGAAGGCAGTCCCGAAGAAGGCGTGCCGTTTGACCAGGAAGCTTATGATATATGGAAAGGCCTGATTGACGAAGACCGCATTATACTTGGTAACAAGAAAGATAACTTTTGGGAAATGGGCGACCAGGGTCCGTGCGGGCCGTGTAGCGAAATTCACGTAGACATACGTTCAGCCGAAGAAAAAGCATTAGTATCGGGCAAAAGCCTTGTAAATAATGACCACCCGCAGGTTGTAGAGATATGGAACAACGTATTTATGGAGTTTAACCGTAAAGCTGACAGATCTCTTGAAAAACTACCTGCACAGCACGTAGATACCGGTATGGGCTTTGAGCGCCTGTGCATGGTGCTGCAAGGTGTTACATCTAACTATGATACCGATGTGTTTACACCTATAATACAAAAGATAGAGGCCCTTACCGGTGCAAAATATACTATTAAGGCAGCCAATGATGCCGAAGAAAAAACAAATATAGCCATTCGCGTAGTAGCCGACCACGTGCGTGCTGTGGCATTTGCCATTGCCGACGGTCAGCTGCCATCAAATGGCGGTGCGGGCTATGTTATCCGCAGGATATTGAGGAGGGCCATTCGCTATGCATTTACCTTCCTGAACAAAAAAGAGCCGTTTATCAACGAGCTTGTGGCGGTGCTTGCCGCCCAGATGGGCGATTTCTTTCCGGAGATACGCTCTCAGCAGGGTCTTGTTACCAATGTGATAAGGGAAGAGGAAGCTTCTTTTTTAAGGACGCTTGACCAGGGCTTGCAGCTTCTGGATAATATTATTGCCGCTGAAAAAAGGGGTAATATTCCAGGTGCTAAAGTGTTTGAGCTGTATGATACTTTTGGTTTCCCTGAAGATTTCACGGCGCTTATCCTTAAAGAAAAAGGTTTTACCTATGATAAGGAAGGTTTTGATGCTGAATTGCAGATACAAAAAAACCGCAGCCGTGCCGCATCTGAAATAGCGAAAGACGACTGGGTTATCCTTACGGAAGGCAATACAGAAACCTTTGTAGGTTATGACCAGCTGGAGAATGAGGTTAAGATAACGCGCTACCGTAAAGTAGACAGCAAAAAAGACGGTATATTATACCAGATAGTGCTTGATGCTACTCCGTTCTATCCCGAAGGCGGTGGCCAGGTGGGTGATAGGGGTGTGCTGCGCACTGCAAATGACAGTATTGAAGTACTTGATACTAAAAAAGAAAACAACCTTATACTGCACATAACAAAAGAGCTGCCTCATAAAATTGAAGGCTCGTTTACGGCTATTGTAAACTCTTCGTTAAGAAATGAGAGCCAGAGCAACCATACCGCTACACACTTACTGCATCAGGCTTTACGGAGCATATTGGGTACGCATGTAGAGCAAAAAGGGTCGTTGGTTAGCCCGGGCTATTTAAGGTTCGACTTTTCGCATTTTGCAAAAGTTACAGATGGCGAGCTGCAACAGGTAGAAGCCTTTGTAAACGCCCGCATACAGGAGCAGCTGCCGCTTATAGAACGCAGGAACATTCCGTTTAAGCAGGCGGTGGAAGAAGGCGCCATGGCCTTGTTTGGCGAAAAGTATGGCGATAGCGTGCGCGCTATTAAATTTGGCGAAAGCATGGAGCTTTGCGGTGGTACACACGTACAGAACACCGCTGATATATGGTATTTTAAAATAATAAGCGAGGGTGCTGTAGCGGCCGGTATACGCCGTATAGAAGCCATTACCGGTACAGCCGTTAAGAACTTCTTTGCGCAGCAAGAAAAAGCGCTTGATAATATTAAAGATGTACTAAAGAATCCGCAGGATACGTTAAAGGCTGTGGTTTCTCTTCAGGATGAAAATGCTAAATTAAAGAAACAGCTGGAGCAACTGCTTAGAGATAAGGCTAAAGGGCTTAAAGGTGAACTTACTGCAGAAATTACAGAAGTAAACGGGGTTAAATTCCTGGCCAAACAGGTCGACCTTGATGCCAATGGTGCTAAAGACCTTGCTTATGACCTTGGCAACCTTGGTAACAACCTGTTTATTGTACTGGCAACAGTAACCGATGATAAACCCATGCTTACCTGCTATGTAAGTAAAGAACTTGTGGCAGATAAAGGCCTTAATGCAGGCACAGTAGTGCGTGAGTTGGGCAAATACATTCAGGGCGGCGGCGGTGGCCAGCCATTTTTTGCTACGGCAGGCGGTAAAAATGCTGCCGGGGTAGGAGAGGCGCTTGCAGCGGCTCAAAACTTTGTGAAATAATATACAGGAGGCAGCAATTTACCAATGCTGCCTCCGTTGTAATATACTATTGCTATGAAAAAGATATATTTATTATTAGTTGCCCTTTGCGGAATCCTGGCATCATGCCAGGACGATTTGCCATATCGTGAGCCTAATCCGGCAGATACAGAAATACTGCTTAAAAAAATGGTTATAATACCGGCAGATGGTACACAGCAAACCATACAGTATGGTTATGATGGCGAAAAACTACAATCGGTAATGTATAGTGACGGGCGCAGCGAAACCTATAATTATACTAATAATTTGCTTACCGAAGTGCGTTATTACAGCAATGGCGGCTTAGTAAAAAAGGAGACTTATTTTTATGGCGACGGTAACTTTGTGGGATATAGCGCCAATAATTACAACCTGCAAAACCCGGCAAATAATTTTACCCAAAGGTTTGAATATGTTACTAATGGTAATACCGTTACTATAAATGAATTCCGTGGTGATGAAACTAGTCAGAATGATTTGTTTCAGGTAAAGACATTAAACATAGTAAACGGCAATATTAAAGAGGTTGCAGTAACAGGCTCTAGTACACAATACCTGTTTGATTATAAAAATGCACCCTTTAAAAATATGGATTCTTATAGCATATTAATGCTTACCCGTTTTGAGGGTGGTATTAATAACCAAATAGGCCGCAATGTTAATGGAACTATTACAAACATTGCCTATACCTATACAGTAGATGAATTTCCGGCAACAGCTACTGCTACCGGTGCTCAAAACTACACAGTAACTTATACGTATTAATAGCTTATGAAAAAGCTCCTTACACTTTGGGCTTTGCTTTTTGCACTTTTACTGGCATCATGCGATGATAATGATGTAGCGGTTGTTGAATATCCCACAGAAGAAGTTTATGTGAGCCAGATGACAGAGACTGCTGGCGGCGTATCCACTACCTATACGTATGTCTATGAGGGTAACAAAATAACATCAGTAACCGATACGCAAGGTGGCGAACGTGTATATAGATATGTAAATGATCTACTTACAAGAGAAGATATATATTTAAACGATATCTTGACAGAATATACTGTTTTTGGGTATAAGGCTAATAAAAAATTGGCACAAGCTACTCATATTATTTCTAATGGAGATGGTACCTGGACAGGGATTAGAATGGCTTTTACCTACAATACAGATGATACATTAACCACTACTTTATATCAGGGCAATCAAAATGGTCAGTATGATTTTATAGCGGCAGGTATAGTAACATATACCGATGGTAATATTACAGGATATTCTCAAACTCCGGAAGATGAAGATGACACTGATGAAATTGTGCCCAATCCTGTAGTAACGGTCTTGGCTTATAATTCCGAAAAAGCACCTTTTAAAAATGTTTTTGGCTATGATGCCCTTTGCCTTGCCGGTCTTGAAGGAGGTGTAAACGTGCTAGCATCCTCAATAACTACCGTTATTGTTCCGGCTACGGAAGAAGGGGAGGAAGACGAAGAAATTGTTACTGCAGTTAACTATACCTACCAGTATAATGAAAACGGTTACCCCACACAGCAAACCAGCGATAACGGCATAACCAGGATGTATACTTATGTGCCATAGTATTTAGTCCCTTACATAATATTTATTTGCATAGAGGTTGTAATAAATGTACACTTAGTCAGTTATGTTTATATAATAAATTTTAACAAATATTTATGAAAAAAGTATTGATTGCAGCCTTTTCCTTTTTTGCATTAGCCTCATGTGGTAACGATGATGATACTACAACAGCCCCTGCGGCTGTACTGCTTCCAAAATCAGGAGTTGATATCGATGAGGATGGTACTCTTACATCACAATATGAATATGATGGCAATAAGCCAACACGTAGCACATGGAGTGATGACACCTATGAAACATACACCTATGCTGATGGTAAGCTGCAGCATATGGATTACTATATGGAAGGGGTGCTTACTGTAACAACAACATTTGCTTATGATGGAAACAAGCTCGCATCTGTTACCAGCGATGACTTTGAGTATCAATTGGAAGATGTTATACAATATACCTATGAGGGCAGCAGTACGGTGAAAATTAAAGGATATATTAAAGATTTAGAATATCCTGAAGACCCGCTTCAATTAAATGATACCGGCGTGCTTAC
>JAZKDS010000148.1:6913-8354 GCA_040387455.1 Bacteroidota bacterium | reverse complement strand
GGAAACATAACAAAATTTGTGCGCACCTATCAAGGAGGTGCTGTAGAAAGCCATACCTATACTTTTGACGATAAGCATGACCCTAATATAAATGTTTTTGGGCATGATATCATGATGCTTGCAGCACTTGAAGGCGGTAAAAACAATTATCTTAGCTGCAGCATAACACATGAGGGCATAACTAATAACGTTACCTACCTAAATACGTATAATGCTGAAGGTTATCTTATTAAATCAGTAGCAACCGGTTTTGGAGATGTTACCAGTACCACAGCGTACTTTACAAACTAATTATTTAAGGCATGCAGTTCACAACCCAGATACCCATACAGGCAGGCAATCCGCAACTGGATTACAGTGCGCGCGTGGTGTCTCTGGGTTCGTGTTTTGCGGTTAACATAGGCCAGAAGCTTGATTATTTTAAGCTGCGCAATACCACCAACCCGTTTGGTATATTGTTCCATCCGCTGGCTATAGAAAAGTTCATCGGCTTTGCCGTAAGCCAAAAAAGGTTTACCAAGGCCGATATCTTTTATCATAACGAGCGCTGGCATTGTTTTGATGCACATTCTGATCTTAGCGAGCCCGAAAGCGGGCAGCTATTGCATCAATTAAATCTTGCTGTGGCACATGCGTATACCGAATTACAACATGCTACCCATATACTTATTACCCTGGGTACTGCCTGGGCATATTGTAGTGTTGTAAGTAATGAACTCGTGGCTAACTGCCACAAAGTGACTCAAAAACAGTTTACTAAAGAACTTTTATCTGTTGAAGTAATTCAGCAGAGCCTTAAAAATACCCTTGCACTTATAGCGGGTGTAAATCCTGAAGCTACGGTTATTTTTACCATATCGCCGGTACGGCATATAAAAGACGGTTTTACGCAAAATCAGTGGAGTAAGGCAAACCTTATTTCGGCAGTGCATCAGGTGCTTAATGCCGAAGATGATTTACTGAATACTGCTTACTTTCCTTCTTATGAAATAATGATGGATGAATTGAGGGACTATCGCTTTTATGCTGAAGATATGGTACACCCAAATCTTACGGCCATAAACTACATTTGGGAGCGTTTTACACAGGTCTGGCTATCACCAAATGCCTTTGATACTCTTAAGGCTGTAGATGCCGTGCAAAAAAGCATAATGCACCGCCCTTATAATCCGGATGGTGCACAATATCTTGATTTTAAACAAAAGCTTGACCAAAAAATAGAGGTGCTTCAGCAGCAATATCCTCATATATCTTTTTAAATACGCTTATTCCAGTTTTTGCTAAGCCATTGCTTCATTTTATGACGGGTACAAATTTTTTGCGGCATATAAAGCTGTATGAGCTTCTCTGTACGGCAAAAAGACTCTTGGCTAAACAATCCATGTATCATCATAAAACGGTTTATAAAATCGATAATGTGATATCCGTTAGAACGGTCTAT
>JAZKDS010000148.1:0-6903 GCA_040387455.1 Bacteroidota bacterium | reverse complement strand
TATTTATGCAACTGCGTTAACACAAGTAATTTAACAAGGAGGATGTGTAGTAAATATAATGAATTATTTATAAAATAACTACTCTGTTTTTTCGCAGACCAATGTTACTTCTGCTTCATCATATTCCAGATATAATTGCTGTGCTATAAAGTTAACGTAGTACATGTCTTCGGTATCCTGATCCGGATAATATAAAATAATAACATTTTGTCCGTCTGAATTTGTAAGCTCATATTCTGCTTTAACTGGTTTATTACTGCCCTTTTTTTCGGTGTATATGCCTTTTGCTGTAAAGCTGTAGGTGGTGTTTACGTATTCACCTGCATTTTTTAGCGCGTCAGTTTTTAGCGCATCGGTACTTTTGTTCTTCTTTTTGGCCCATGCTATAGTTTCCGGAGTTAAAGTAACCTGCATGGTTTTCATATCAACAGAAAGTTCAGGTGTTGTTATTGTAACTACCTTCCAATTGCCTAATACATCTTTTGGTGAAATACTTTGCGCAGCCGCTGCCAGCCCCCAAAAACATGTTAAGATAAATAATTTTTTCATAGAGGAGTTTTTAGTGATTTTATTTTTATTGTTTAAGTTAAATTAATAAAAATATTTAGCCAATTTATGTTAAAATAATTTAACAATCTTGATTTTTTTGAAAAAAAATATCTCTTTGCGTACGGAAAGAGATATTTTGAATTCCCCTTTGAAAAAATCAACTAATTGAAATTATTATGAATAAAAAGTTGTGAGCTAAAATTAGTTTAAAGTTAGTATTAACCGTTATGATATTTAACGTTTATGTTATAAGATAAAACTATTTATTTTCGGCTGCGCAATAAAAAATTTACTTTAACATTGTATTTATTTAATAAATAACGGCGCAATTTCAGGCTATTTAGTTTATTTTTGTTAAATATACGTTAACGACCACTAATACTTTTATTTCACACCTTAAATCTGTAGTACTATGGATATTACCTCTATTTTAAACAGCATGAAAGCTTACAATTTAATTTTAGGCAATAGTGCATTGCTTGTTGATAAATTTAAGCAGGGCAGCTACTTTTATTTTGATTTACCATCTTATGCCTCAACATCAAGCAACATTCATGCATACCCGGGTATTCATGAAGGAAAACTAAAGTTTTTTTTAATACCAAGTAATTATGATGCCCACGGAGTGCCTCATATAGAAAGCTACGTTACCGTTTGTGCTGTAGAAAGAAATTTAGAAGGTAATCGTATACCTGATAGAGAGGCTGCGGCGTTAGTATCGTGCTGGGATAGTAATTATGAAACCTGGATACCGGATGAGGTTACTAACTCTCCTTATGGAATGTTTCAGGCATTTTCTATACCTATGGGTGACTTTGAAGTAACAAATACACGCGTTAACCTGGCGCTTAAGCCAAGCGCTACAGCTGTATCAAGTTTTCAGGCTGATATAGTGGTTACTAATGATGCGGGTTCTGATGTATATTATGATGATTATGCTACATCTGTACCCCCATTTAGCCCGTCGGCCTTGAGTGCATCTTTCTATTTATTATCGCTTGTTTAAATGAGTGAAGAAACAGTACTGATATGGCAAAATATATCTGAATATTCTCATACTATATTATATTTGGTATTATTGGCTGGCCTGGTATTTTTTCGGGTATTGAGCCCATTGCATAAAAGCCTTATGGTATATGCGCTTATTCTGCTTATATCTGACTGGCTGATGGGTTTTTTTAAAAACTATGCAGGTAATACACTTATGGTGCTGTATATCTACAGTTTTTTTGAGCTGGCATTTATGATATACTTTTTTAAAAAGTATATGTTTCTCAAAAAACAGCTTTTTTTAACGGCTCTGGGTATTGCTGGGCTTATATACATTGTGGCAGAAATGCTGCTAATTTTTGTATTTAAAGGCTTGGTAGTAAAAGAATTTCAGCCTTATGCTAAGGTTGTTGATAATTTTGTGATAGTGCTTATGGCGCTTGCCTACCTCCATGAAAAAATGACCCGCTATAGTGAGTCGGCATGGGGTAGCTTTAGGTTGAATATGGTGTTTTTGGTATTTTTCACATTGAATACCATGATTTTCCTGCCCTTTAATTTTATGATTAATGCGACGGGAAATACTAAGTTTTATTTTTGGGCAGGGCATATAATTCTCCTTATATTATTTTACCTGTACCTTACTTTTGAAATATGGGCAAACGGGCGCCGGACAACGCCCCGCAGTGTTATAAAGTAGCAGTTTGGTGCGCATTACTGTTGGAGGATTTTTATAATGACATTGATTGAATTTTCTAGGCTGCTGTCTAATTTGTCGCCGCTTATTTCTTGTACAGGGTTGGTTATGGGTTTGTTGTTGCGTAATCGCTTAGCGCCTTTATATAAAAGCCTTGCGGTTTATCTGGGGCTTATGCTCTTAATGGAATTTTTGGGTTATTTGTTTAGCGATGTGTTATTTGGCAATAACCTTATGCTAATGCATATATATAGCTTTACAGAGTTGGCCTTTATGCTGTATTTTTTTAAAAAGTACCTACTCAAAAAAAGGCATTTGGGGTTAACCATACTTGGTTTTGCAAGCCTGGCCTATATAGTGGCAGAGCTGTTTATGATATTTGTGTTTGAAGGGCTTAATGTAAAACAGTATCAGCCCTATGCCAAGGTAGTAGATAATTTTGTAAGTATACTTTTCATTTTTGCTTTTTTGCAGGAAACCATGAGTCATTACAAAGAAAAACAATGGGACAACCTAAGGCTCGCTATGGTGTTTTTAGCGTTTTTTACACTAAACACGCTATTTTTTTTGCCATTTAACTTTATGGTTAATGCGGCGGGCAACGTTAAATTTTATTTCTGGACAGGGCATGTTATATTGATATTGTGCTATTACCTGTACCTAACAATTGAAATATGGAGAAATGGCAGGACCCAAACGTTATAGCGCTTTGGATTGCAATAGGGGTGGTGTTTGTTGTTACAATACTGCTTTTTGTTATTAAAATAATGCATTCGGGCTATAAACGCATGATGCAGGCTAACCTGCGGCAGGCACGTATGCAGCTTGAACACCAAAAGAAACTTGTAGAAACCGGCCTATTGGCTCAGGAAAAAGAGCGTACACGCATTGCTGCCGATTTGCACGACGGGCTTATAGGCAAGTTATCTTTAGTGCGTATGAAAAGCCAGGTAGGTGCACCAATAACCGAAGTTGAAGAACTGCTGGGTGAAAGCATTGCCGAGGCACGCCGCATATCACACGATTTAACACCGCCATTGCTGGAGTTTAGCCGTATGGAAGAGCTGTTTGATAACCTGCTTGACCCATGGCAGCAAAAGATAGATATAGTGTATACAAGCGATGTAAGGGCGCAAAACGATCTTATGCCTGAGTTTAAGATACAGCTGCTGCGCATTGCGCAGGAGCTGCTTACTAACATTATTAAGCACAGTGGGGCTACAAAAGTTGAGTTTGTGTACAGGCATACACAAAAAAGCATTATAATGCTGGTTAAAGATAACGGCTGCGGTTTTGATACTACCACGCTTAAAAATGGCCTGGGACTAAATAGCCTTGAAATGAGGACACAATACCTTAATGGTAAGTATGCGCTTAAATCGGCACCTGGCAGGGGTACAAAGGTTTTTGTAGCCGTACCCGTAAAAGAATAATAAAATAAATCTTCGCTTTTAGTTATGGAAGAAATATATACTATGGAGAATATAAATATAGCCATTACAGATGATGATGCCCTTATAGTAAGCCTGTTGCAAAACTACCTGCAAAGCCTTGATGGTATTGATGTAATTTTTACGGCTAATAGCGGCGATGCATTACTGGCAGAACTGCAGCAAACCAAAGTAATGCCACACATTATATTGCTGGACCTTAAAATGGCCGGTATGGATGGGATAGAAGCTACTGAGCGCCTTAAAGCACACTGGCCGGATATCAGGGTTGTTGTAATATCGTCGCACTATCAAAAGTCTTTTATGGGCTTTATGCTAAAAACAGGCGTTTCGGCTTTTTTGCCTAAGGGCATATCTCCGGTAGAGCTTGTAGATATCATCCGTACGGTATACCGTCAGGGATATTACTTTAAAGATGACCAGTTAACGGCCCTGCGTAGCCAGATACCTGCTAATGCCCCCAAGCCTGTACTACAGGATGAAGAAGGCCTTAGCGAACGAGAAGTTGATGTACTACGGCTTATCTGTCAGCAAAAAACAGCTAAAGAAATTGGTGATATGCTTTTTATTACCCAGCGCACCGCCGAGGGGCACAAAACCAACCTGTTTAATAAAACAGGAGCTAAAAATATAGCCGGTCTGGTTATTTATGCAATTCAGCATGGTATTATAAAGGTAGATGAGCTGCCTATAATTTCATAAAATCAAAATCTTATATAAAAAGCACTAAGCCCGGTCTATCCGGGTTTTTTTATTTAGATACTCAAGTTGTTGATATTTAGCGTCTTATTTGTGTTTTATGCTGAGATCGCAAGTGTGTGAAAATACCTGTTTTAGCAAAACAGGTATTTTCTACCGTTGCCACAACTAACCACTGCACTACTTTTGACTCAGGATAAAGGAATAATGAACAAAGTCTTAATGTAAGTGTATTCTATTTTTGAGTATAATTAGTTAAAATGTAACATTAAGGCATATTCCTAAAAAAGCAGGGCAGGAGCTTAAATTAATTCCTCAATTATTAGTCCCCAGTTGATAATAATAACGAATTACTATTCCTCAGGTCGTCGTCTCTCCTGCCCGCTTTTTTATAATATAGAAAATAAAAATAGTAGTATATTCAATTTTACGTCGTGGAACAGTGGGTTTTGGTAGTCCTGCTGTTCCTTTTTTTTATACCTGTCTCAAATTTGTTATTGGTTTTGTACATTTGAAAAAAACAACACAATGCCTACTCTTTGCCCGTGTGGCTCATCAAAAAACTTTTCTGAATGTTGTGAGCCCTATATAAACGGGGTTGCTAAAGCCCCTACTGCAGAGGCTCTTATGCGGTCTCGTTATGCTGCATATACAGTACATGATGCCGAATATCTTTATAATACATCGGCCCCTGCCATGCACCGCCACCTTACAAAAGCCTCTATACTCAACTGGGCAAAAAGCAACCATTGGGTTAAGCTCGAGGTTATTAAGGCTACCCAAAATATGGTTGAGTTTAAAGCGTATTACCTTGATAGTAAATTACAGGCACAGGTGCATCATGAGGTTTCCAGTTTTGTAAATCAAAACGGCAGCTGGTTTTATGAAGACGGATCGTACAAATAAATATGCATACATAACTAAATGGGGCATACGGCCTAAATGTTATTTTCTTCTTAATTACATTTATATTAAGACTTTACGGCTGTTTTAAGAATAACTTTAATAGTACAAAACCTAAAACTTAAGTAAAATGAAAAATGTAGCAATAATAAAAAACAGTGTGTTTGTAGCCCTTACGCTAACAGGCATGAACATGATTTCTTCATGCGAAAGCTGTAGCCGGAAAGACAATGAACATGATGACGTAACTGTTACGCACGATACAGTCTACATAGATACCTGTATGACACCCAATGATACCATACGCGAAGGTGCTACTGGAGTGTACATACCCAGAGGTCAAAAGCCTGCAGCTACTGCAACCGGGACTGGCACACCAAACGGAGGTAAAGCAAGTAGTACTCCTAAAAAAGCCCTGACTCAGGAAGAAATAGATAATCGTGTAGAAAACAGTAGTAGCCAGGCCTATAAAGATGGAAAACCGGTTAACAGCGGCGGGACATCGGGCAGTGGACAAGGTACCGGTACAGGCAGTACAGGTAATAACTCGCGTGTTACCAGTAAAAAGGATCAGCTTAAAAACTAAATAAACCAAACCTATGTAAAACAATAAACCTCAGTTTTTTACTGAGGTTTATTGTTTTTAAAAGCATTGATAATTAGGTAAATATAGCCACGGTTTCCTGTTGTAGCTTTTCGGTAGTGCCGGTTTCCATGTATCGTTTAAAGCCCATTACATCTTTACGAACCATCTTTTCAAATACAGGGTTAAGCACACGTGCTATTTCTTCGCCGGTATGGCCCAGCGGTGCCTGGTAAGAAAACACAATGTGCACAAGGGTTCCCAGCTCGCCGGCATCTTTAAATTCAACCTTGCCGGCATGCTTTATAATACCACCTGGCAAAGATCTCCAGCCTATAAAACGGTGAGGCTCTTCGGCTACAATTTCGGCCTTCCAGCTTATTTCGTTACCCAGCCCCGGCAGGCGCACCTTCCATTCGCTAAGGGTATCGCTTAAAACCGTTACACCTTCCAGATGATCCATAAAGAGAGGCAGGTTGCCAAGGTGTCGCCAAAAATTATATACCTCATTTATAGGGCGTTTTACAATCAGCCTGCCATGTATGTTAATGTTTGAATTAGTATGCTTTGCGGGCTTACCCATTAAATTACCTGTATCATAATCCTTTAAAAAGCCTTTTACGCCACGGTATATCATAAAACCGGCTGCGGCTATTTCCGGAATGCTCTTCTTTTCTCTTTTTAAAGCATCATACAGCAAATAAGCACCTCCTACGATAGATATTACTTTTTCTATATCGCCAATGGCTTTTTCACTTTTTATCACCGAAAGGTTGTTTAACTGCTCCATAAGTACTTCATTTATAAGGATTAGGTTTGTTTTTTAAAAATACAAAACAGCATCCATAAAGCCATATTGTTTAACAGTACATTACAAAAAAGCCCTGCAAATAGCAGAGCTTTTATATTATGGGCGTTGCGGTACAGGTGTTACCGGTGGCGGTGTAGTAGTAGGTGGCGTTGTTGTGGGAACGCCTGGGTTTACTGGTGAAGGTACAGGGTTGCCCGGCTGTTGGGTAGGCTGCGCAGGG
>JAZKDS010000147.1:0-7069 GCA_040387455.1 Bacteroidota bacterium | reverse complement strand
ATTGCGCAAAGGCTTTAATGATGTGCTGCGCCACATTGCCACTACCTATAATAACCGCTTGTAACATGGTGGCTAAATTATAAAAATAAAACGGCTTTTTGTTCTCAATTTTATAAAGTAACTTTGTTACAAGCCCTATGGGCCACTAATATTTATGAATTTATAAGGATGACCTTAAACATACTGGGCTGTTATGCCGCCACACCACGCACGTTTACAAACCCTACTGCACAGGTACTCGAAATTAAAAACAGACTGTTTTTAATAGATTGCGCCGAAGGTACCCAGGTACAGCTGCGCAGGCAAAAAATAAAATTTGGGCGTATAGAGCATATATTTATTTCGCATTTGCATGGCGATCATTTTTACGGACTTATAGGCTTAATATCAAGCTTTGCATTACTTGGCCGCAAGAGCGACCTTCACGTGTATGGCCCTAAAGGCATTAAAGAAGTAATTTTGATGCTGCTTAAGGTTTCTAATTCCTGGACGTCTTATAACCTGTATTTTCATGAGCTGGAGTCTGCCGAAAGCGAAGTGGTGTATGAAGATGATAAGGTTAGGGTAAGCACTATCCCGCTGCGCCACCGCGTATATACAAACGGTTACCTTTTTGAAGAAAAGCCTACAGAGCGCACCCTGAATATTGAGGCTGTAGAAATGTATGAAATAGAACAGGTATACTATAGAAAGATAAAATATGGTGGAGATATAACCCTGGAAGACGGCCGCGTAATACCTAATGCTGAGCTTACTTTTGACCCTCCTGCTTGCAAGAGCTATGCTTTTTGCAGCGATACGGCCTACCAGGAAAGCATTATACCCATTATAAAAGATGTAAGTGTCCTGTATCATGAAAGTACGTTTTTAGAGAGCGAGGAGCGTTATTGCGAAACCACCTTGCACTGTACTGCTAAACAGGCCGCACGCATTGCACTTAAAGCTAATGTGGGGCAGCTTATACTGGGGCACTTTAGCACACGCTATGATAATATTGAGCTTTTTAAAGAAGAAGCCGCTACGATTTTTGAAAATGTAGAAGTAGCCGATGATGGGAAGGTATTTGAGTTTTAATCTGGACTATTAGATAATTCGATTTTTAGATTTTTCGACCAGGTTTATATAATAATCAAATCATCGAACTATTGAACAATCGAATCATCCAAGAATCTAAAAATCCAAAAAAATGACCGATTTAAGTAATTACAGGAAAGTATACGATAAAAGCGAACTGATTGAGGGCCATTTGCCGGAAGACCCTATTACACTTTTTAAAAAGTGGTTTATAGAGGTTGAGGAAAGCGGCGGGCATGGCGAGGTAAATGCCATGACGGTTAGTACTATTGGGCTTGATGGTTTTCCTAAAAATAGGGTAGTGCTTTTAAAACAGTTTACTTTTGAAGGTTTTACGTTTTATACAAACTATAATTCAGAGAAGGGCAGGGCCATTGCGGCCAACCCTAATGTGTGCCTGTCGTTTTTTTGGCAGGAAATGGAACGCCAGGTTATTATAAAAGGTTTAGCCGAAAAAACATCACCTAATAATTCTGATGGTTATTTTGAAAGCCGCCCGCATGGCAGCCAACTTGGTGCAAAGGTATCTCCGCAAAGCGAGGTTATATCATCACGCAGTTATCTTGAAAATAATCTTAAAGCACTTGAAACCGAATTTGATGGTATAGAAGTACCTCGCCCGGAGCATTGGGGTGGGTATATTGTAAAGCCCGCAGAAGTTGAATTTTGGCAGGGAAGACCTAACAGACTGCACGACCGTATCCGTTATAAAATGCAGGAAGATTACAGTTGGAAAACAGACAGGTTAGCACCATAAAACTTAATAGTAAAGTTGTCTAAATATATTGAAAATTAAAACTTTAAGAGCAAATTAACAAAATTTAGGCAGGGCGTCGTTCTAATTTTTTGGATATTTAATTTATTGATTACTACCAATTAAATTATAACGCGTATGAAAAATTTAATCCTGATACGTCATGCCAAGTCAAGCTGGGACGCACCGCTTAATGATAAAGACAGGCCTCTTAGCAAAAGAGGAATTAATGATGCGCACCTTATGGCAGAAAATGTAGAGGACTACCTGCCGGGCCAGTATATAGTTTGGAGCAGTACAGCACAGCGTGCTAAAAATACGGCCTATATTTTTGCAGAGAATCTCTCTATTCCTGTAGATACCATAATTTTTAAGGACGACCTTTATACTTTTGACGAAAAAAGTCTGGAAAAGGTAATAAAAAGCTGCAATAACCAATTTGATAACCTAATTCTTTTTGGTCATAACGGTGCTATTACTAACTTTGTTAATACCTTTGGAAACCGTGCCCTTGAAAATGTGCCTACGGCCGGTTTTGTATCTCTTTCATTTGACGAAAAAGACTGGAAAGATATTCAAAGAGGTACAACAGAAACAGTATTATTTCCAAGCGACTTAAAAAAATATGATCCACCATTCACCGGAGAACCGGTACATTGACAGGGAAAAAAGCTGGCTGGCCTTTAACGCAAGGGTGTTACAGGAAGCTGGTGACGACACCGTTCCATTATTAGACAGGCTTAGGTTTTTAGGGATATTTTCAAATAACTTTGATGAGTTTTTCCGTGTGCGCTATGCTGCAATACGCCGCCTTAGCCTGGAAGGGATAACCAGCGAAGAACTGCCTTTAACTGATAGTGCAAAAGCGTTACTGGGCGAAATAACCGATATTGTTATTGAGCAGCAGTCAGAATCATTACGCATACTTAGTGTTATAGAAAAAGAGCTGGAGAAAGAGAATATCTTTATGATTAACGAAACCCAGCTAACGCGTGAGCAGCAGGCTTTTGTAAAAGATTATTTTATACAAAAAGTAGGCCCGGAGCTGGTTACCATTATCCTGAATGATCTGGAAGAATTTCCTTTAGTAAGGGATACCGCAGGCTATCTTGCCATAAAAATGGTAATGAAGGCTAAAACGCCCGATGCAGATGGTGTTATTAGCGACCAGCTTATACGCTATGCATTGATAGAAATGCCGCGTACCCTTAACCGCTTTGTAATATTGCCTCAGGAGGGTGAAAAGAGGTGCATAATAATGCTTGATGATGTTATCAGGTTCAACCTGCATAGCATTTTCAATATTTTTAAATATGAGAGCATTTCTGCCCATATGATAAAAATTACACGCGATGCCCAGCTAGATATAGATAGCGACCAGAGCAAAAGCCTTATGGAAAAGATATCTACCGGTGTAAAAGACCGTCGCATAGGTGAAACTGTGCGTTTTGTGTATGATCAGGCTATTGAGATAGATACGCTTGATTACTTTCTTAACCATCTTGAAATAGATTCATCAGATAGTATTATACCCGGTGGGCGTTACCACAATCGTAGAGATTATATGGGTTTCCCTACACTTGGTCGCGATGATTTGTTGTATAAACAAAATGCACCATTGCCGGTAAGCGGGCTTAGCCTTGATGGCAATATGCTGCAAAAGATAAAAAAGAGAGATTACCTGGTGTATGCGCCTTATCAAACCTATGCTTATGTAATTAAGTTTTTACGTGAGGCTGCATTAGACCCTAAAGTGGTATCTATAAAAATAACGCTATACAGGCTGGCTAAAAATTCGCAGATAATAAGTTCGCTTATCAATGCAGTTAAAAACGGCAAGAAGGTTACGGTACAAATTGAGCTGCAGGCCCGTTTTGATGAGGCCAGCAATATTACTTATGCCGAGCAGATGCAAACCGAGGGTATCAATCTTATTTTTGGTGTAAAAGGCCTAAAAGTGCACAGCAAAATTTGCCTTATAGAGCGCCTGGAAGGTGGCAAGATAAAACGATACGGAATTATATCTACCGGTAACTTTAATGAGAGTACAGCAAAGGTGTATACCGATGTTACGCTATTTACGGCGCATCAGCAAATAATGAAAGAGGTGGGTCGTCTTTTCGACTTTTTTGATGTTAACTACAGGGTGTATCGTTATAAGCACCTTATTGTATCGCCACACTATACGCGAAATAAATTTTATAAGCTTATAGATAAAGAGATACTAAATGCCATTGCCGGAAAAGAAGCATACATTAAGCTTAAAATGAACAGCCTGACCGATTTTAGGATGATTGATAAGCTTTATGAAGCGAGTAGAGAAGGAGTTAAAATTCAGCTTGTTATACGTGGTATGTGCTGCCTTGTGCCGGGTGTGCCGGGTATGAGCGAAAATATTGAAGCCATAAGTATTGTAGATAATTATTTGGAACATCCTCGTATTTACATTTTTGCCAATGGTGGAGATCCATCTATATACATATCATCGGCAGATTTTATGACGCGTAATCTTGACAGCCGTGTTGAAGTTACCTGCCCAATTTATGATAAGGATATTAAGCAGGAGCTTATTGATACTTTTGAAATAGGATGGAAAGGCAATGTAAAAGCCCGCTGGCATAATGAAAACCTACAGAATAAATACCGTAAGCACCCTAATGCAAAACCTTTCAGGGCGCAACTTGAAACCTATAATTATTACAGAAATAAGCTTGAGGTTGTTTATGAGCATGTAAAACCTAATGAAGAAGAAGAAACAGTAAACCAAGCAGAAACAGTAAACCAAGCAGAAACAGAGAACCTTACAGAAAAGAATGATTAGTATAAAAAAATATGCTGCTATAGATATAGGCTCAAATGCCATGAGGCTTTTGATTAGTAATATTGTAGAGCAGGCAGAGAACCGCAGTTTAATAAAAGTTCGCTTGTGCGTGTGCCCATACGTTTGGGCCAGGATGCCTTTACTGTAGGTGAAATTTCAGAGGAAAACATTGCCCGTATGGTAGATGCCATGAAGGCTTACGGCTTACTCATGAAGGTACATGGCGTTGAGCGTTACATGGCCTGTGCCACATCGGCAATGCGTGAGGCTTATAACGCGGCAGATGTTATTGAAATTGTGCAACGCGAAGCCGACATTAAAATTGAAATAATTGACGGCAAGAAAGAGGCTGCTATAATTGCAGCTACTGACCTGAGAGAGTTTATTAAACCAGAACATACATACCTTTTTGTAGATGTTGGCGGCGGTAGCACCGAGTTTTCATTATTTGCCCAAGGCAAAATTGTAGCATCTAAATCGTTTAAAAACGGTACTGTAAGGCTGCTTAACAATATGGTTAACGAAGTGGTTTGGCTTGAAATTGAAAAATGGATTAAAGCCGTTACTGAACCTTATGAAAATATTAATCTTATAGGATCTGGTGGTAACATCAATAAATTATTTAAACTGTCAGGTAAAAAGCAAGATAAGCCATTATCTTATTTTTACGTAAACTCGCAATACCAGTCGCTTAACAGCATGAGTTATGAACAGCGTATTGCTGATTTAGGGCTTAACCCTGATAGGGCAGACGTTATTATTTATGCTGCGCGCATCTATCTTAACTCCATGCGCTGGAGTGGTGCACGAAATATCTATGTGCCTAAAATTGGGCTATCTGATGGTATAGTGAAAGCCATGTACTATGGAAATATTTAATACCTGATACTTTATATTTATTACCCTCTGTATTTTGATAAAAATTCTGAGGGTGTTTGTCCTGTTTTGTTTTTAAACAGCCGCGAAAAATAGGCATAATCATTATAGCCAAGTGCTTCGGCAATATTAGCAAAACTATCGCGCTGCAGCACCAGTTCTTTTTTGGCTTCAAGCAATACACGGTCAAGTATTACATCGGTTGCAGTTTTACCGGTAACGGCTTGCGTTATACGGTTAAGATGCCGCGGTGTCATGGCCAGTAATGAGGCATAATAAGTGGGTAATTTTTGCTGTTTAAAATGCTGTTCAACAAATTCTTCCAGCTTCCTGAATTTATTGTAATACAGGTTTTCACCCGATGTTTGCAATGGATTTTCCTGCAAATACAGGCGTGTGCTGTAATTGTAAACTATGTCAACCAGGCTAACTATATTGTTTGTTTTTAGTGCATGGTCGGTATGATTTTCGCTTAAAATAGTTGCAAACAAAAGGGTTATTTGCTGTAGGTCATTGTCTTTTAAGTACAGGCAGGGCATATTGCGCATGCTGTAATAAAAAGGGAACTGTCCCAGGCGGTTATGCGTATAGTGCAACTCATAAAAATCGCGTGTATGAAAAAAAATATAACCTTGGGTATCATCAGATAGTTGCCAGTTGTGTGTTTGTCCGGGATTGAGAAAAAATAATGCCCCTGGTGTAATGGTATAGGTAGTAAAATCAACCTCATGCGTGCCGCTGCCCTGTATAAACAATATGGCCAGATAAAAGTTATGGGAATGCGGATGACTTATGTCTTTATGTCGTGTTAAAAGGTGGTTTTGAAGCGTATTGCTATAAAAATGTTCGGCACTATCGTGTTCGTGAAACTGCTTTATATCTAATACGGAAACCTTTTTCATAATGTCTTAAAAGTACAAATTTTTGCGTAAATAAGTAATGGTGTAATAGTCCATATCATCATACCTTTGAAATAAAAATACCATGTCTCAAATAACAGATATATTTACAGAAAAATGTCCTAAATGTGGTAAAGGCCATGTGTTTGCAAAAAAAGGTAACCCGTTACTTTTTCAAATGCCACGCATGGAAACCAATTGTCCTGAATGTGGCCATAAATTTGAGCGAGAGCCAGGTTATTTCTTTGGTTCTATGTTTGTTAGCTATGCGCTTACTGTAGGTGAAATGATTATTGTGTTTTTAATAATGCAGTTTTTTACTACCAAGTTTGCCATCTTGTTTAGCACAATAGCGCTGCTTGCCGTATTGCTAAGTACGTTTAACTTCAGGCTGTCGCGCATGTTGTGGATTTATATGTTTGATGGCCGCGAGCGCAGTTTGTAAGCCTTTAATCAAAATAGGCAATAAAATCATTAGCCAGAGCTTTTTTGTACACTAAATCAATCTGGTTTTTAAGAATGCGGTCTTCGCTTAGTTCCGGCAGGTTATCAATATCAAAATATGCAGCGCCTGTCATATCAAAGCCGCTTTTAAGCGCTCCGGAAACAGCCTCGCACAAAATTACAAGTTTGTAAATATAAAAA
>JAZKDS010000146.1:1393-7531 GCA_040387455.1 Bacteroidota bacterium | reverse complement strand
TTGCAAGTTTTGCGGGTACAAGCGGTAACATTTTAGCCGAAGACCCTATGGCGGCGCACAGCATCATCCTTCGCCATCCCATACTTGATAATTATTATCTCGAGAAGATTCGGAGTATAGATACGGGTACCTTTCAAAGCAAAACCATACAGGGCTATTTTAGAGCCGACGGTAGCCCCGATGCGCTTAAAAAAGCGCTCGACCGCATTTGCCGTTATGCCGTAGATGCCGTAGAAGACGGCTACCGTATGATTATTATACAAGACAGGGCTATAGATTCGCGCCATGCGCCCATACCATCGTTGCTTACTGTTGCTGCCGTGCACCACCATCTTATCCGTAAAGGACTTAGGGGAGAAGTAGGCATTATTGCCGAAGCCGGCGATGTGTGGGAAGTGCACCATGCTGCCTGCCTTATTGCCTATGGTGCTACCGCCATTAATCCGTACATGGCATTTGCCAGCATTAGAGACAGGCAGGCTGAAGGCCTTGTAGATACTGCCTTGCCATTTGAACAATTAAAAGAGAATTATATAGAAGCGCTTAAAGGCGGATTGTTGAAGGTATTCTCAAAAATGGGTATTTCTACATTTCAGTCGTATCAGGGTGCGCAGATATTCGAAATTTTAGGTCTTAATAACGAGGTTGTAAGTCAGTATTTTACAGGTTCTACCAGTAATATAGAAGGACTTAAGCTGGATGATATTGCCGAAGAAGCGTTTATTAAGCACCGCTTTGCCTTCAGCAGCAAGCAAATACCGAGTGACAGGCTGCCTGTGGGTGGCGAACTGCAATGGAAGCGCAAAGGCGAGTTTCACCTGTTTAACCCGCAAACCATTCACGTGCTGCAGTTAAGCACACGTACCAACGATTATAATTTATTTAAAAAATATTCAAAGCTAATTAACGAGCAGGGCGAAAAGGCCTGTACGCTCCGCAGCCTTTTAGAGTTCAACAAGCAGCAAAAATCCATCTCGATTGATGAAGTGGAACCTGCCGAAAACATCTACAAACGCTTTAATACGGGGGCTATGAGCTTTGGCTCTATTTCGTGGGAAGCGCATACAACTTTGGCTTTAGCCATGAACAAGCTGGGCGCGCGCAGCAACACTGGCGAGGGCGGCGAAGACGAAACCCGTTATGAACCGCTATCCGATGGCAGCAGCATGCGCTCGTCTATCAAGCAGGTGGCCAGCGGGCGTTTTGGCGTTACCAGCCGCTACCTTACTGAGGCTGATGAATTGCAGATAAAAATGGCTCAGGGCGCTAAACCCGGCGAAGGTGGCCAGCTGCCCGGCGAAAAAGTAGACGACTGGATAGGCCGTACACGCCATGCTACACCAGGTGTGGGACTCATTTCCCCACCGCCGCACCATGATATATATTCTATCGAAGATTTAGCACAGTTGATATTTGACCTTAAAAATGCCAACCGCGCTGCCCGTATCAGCGTTAAGCTGGTAAGCAAGGCCGGGGTGGGTACCATAGCTTCGGGCGTTACAAAGGCTAAGGCCGATGTGGTTCTTGTATCGGGTTTTGATGGGGGTACCGGTGCATCGCCTTTAGGCTCTATTAAACATGCCGGCCTGCCGTGGGAACTTGGCCTTGCCGAAACCCACCAAACCTTGGTTAAGAATAAACTACGCCCACGCGTAACAGTGCAGGCTGATGGCCAGATGAAAACCGGCCGTGATATTGCCATTGCTGCCCTGCTTGGCGCAGAAGAGTGGGGTGTAGCCACTGCCGCACTTGTAGTTGAAGGTTGTGTATTAATGCGCAAATGCCACCTTAATACCTGCCCTGTGGGTGTTGCTACGCAGGATAAAGAACTCCGCAGCCGCTTTACCGGAGAGGTAGACCATGTGGTGAACCTCTTTAAATTCATAACTGAAGAGTTGCGTGAAATCATGGCCGAACTGGGCTTTAGAACGATTGATGAGATGATTGGGCAAAGCGAAAACCTCAAACAGCGGGAAGATATTGAATACTGGAAACACAAGAACATTGACCTTTCGCGCCTGTTGTATAAAGAACCGAACCTTGATAATATTAGCCTCTTTAAAACCGAAGAACAGGATCATGGTCTTGACGGCATACTGGACTGGCAGCTGCTTGAAAAAGCACAGCCTGCCCTTATAAAAGGCGAGAAAATATCAGCCAGCTTTAAGATAAAGAATACCGACAGGGCAACCGGAACGCTGCTAAGCAACGAGATAAGCAAGGCTTTTAAAAGCGAAGGCCTGCCCCAGGATACCCTTAATTTTCAGTTTTATGGGGCTGCCGGGCAAAGCTTTGGCGCGTTTGCTGCCAAAGGACTGACCATGAGGGTAGAGGGCGATGCCAATGATTACTTTGGCAAAGGCCTTAGTGGGGCTAAGCTGATTATCTGTCCGCCGCCTAATGCAGGCTTTACACCGGCAGATAACAGCGTGGTGGGCAACGTGGTGCTGTATGGTGCTACAAGCGGCGAGGCCTATATTTATGGCCGTGCGGGCGAGCGTTTTGCCGTGCGCAACAGTGGCGCTAAAGTAGTGGTAGAAGGTATTGGCGACCACGGCTGCGAATACATGACTGGCGGCAGGGTAGTGGTGCTTGGCAAAATAGGCCGCAATTTTGGCGCGGGCATGAGTGGCGGCATTGCCTATATATATGACATACATAAAGATTTCGCCGACCGCTGTAACCTCGAAATGATTGACCTTGATCAGTGTACTGAAGCCGACCGTGATGAGCTTTTTGGCATGATACAAAAGCATTATGACTATACCGGCAGCGCCACCGCTAATTTTATTTTAAAAGATTTTGACAACCAGCTGGGCAGCTTTGTAAAAGTGTTCCCTAAAGATTATAAAAGGGCGCTGCTTAAGCAGGAAGCCAGTAAAGTGGGTAAATAAGACAGACCATGAAGCAGGAAAAAATAACAGGATTTAAAGAATACCACCGCGAGCTGCCCGAAGTACAGCCTGTGGCGAAGCGTGTAAAGCATTATAAAGAGTTTACGGCTACTTATACATCAGATAAGCTGCACCAGCAATCAGCACGGTGTATGGACTGCGGTGTGCCGTTTTGCCATAGCGGCTGCCCGTTGGGTAATATCATTCCGGAGTTTAACGATGCCGTGTTTAACGAGCAGTGGGAGGAAGCTTATGATATACTTGCAAGCACCAATAACTTCCCGGAGTTTACCGGCAGGATATGCCCCGCCCCGTGTGAATCATCTTGTGTGTTGAATATCAACCGTCCGGCTGTAGCTATCGAAGCCATTGAAAAGCATATTATTGAAATTGCCTTTGCTAAAGGTTTGGTAAAGCCTTTTTTACCCGAAAACCGTACCGGTAAAACGGTTGCCGTTATAGGTAGCGGACCCGCCGGAATGGCTGCCGCCGAACAGCTCAATGCTGCCGGGCACAGCGTTACGATTTTTGAGAAAGACGATGCCGCAGGCGGGCTTTTGCGCTACGGAATCCCCGATTTTAAGTTGGAAAAGAGCGTAATAGACCGCCGTGTAACGCTTATGGAGCAGTCTGGAATTATCTTTAAATACCATGCGCATGTGGGTATTAATGTGTTCCTGTCGGATATACTACATGAGTATGATGCCGTGGTAATGGCGGGCGGCGCTATGATGCCGCGCGATATTCAACTGCCCGGGCGGGAGAGTAATGGTATTCATTATGCTATGGAATTTTTAAAGCAGCAAAACAAGCGCGTTGCCGGTAAAGACCCTTTGGCTTTTGCCGAAACAGAAAGTAATGTTATTGATAAAGAGCTGACTGCCAAAGATAAACATGTGGTAATCATTGGTAGTGGCGATACTGGCAGCGACTGTGTGGGTACCAGCATCCGCCAGGGGGCGAAAAGCGTTACACAGCTTGCCCTTATGCACCAACCCGGAACCGACAGGCCATTGTATACGCCGTGGCCGGAATATCCCGATGTGCACCGCACATCGTCTTCGCAGGAAGAAGGGGCAGAGCGTTTGTTTGCTACAGTAACCAAAGAATTTATTGCAGATGACCACGGCAATATTGCTGGACTTAAAGTAGCCGACCTGCATTGGGTATTTACACCCGATGGCAGGCGTGTAAAATCAGTGGAGAAAGAGGGAACCGAACGTATAATTCCGTGCGATTTAGCGCTGATTTCCATTGGCTTTAACCAACCAGAACAGTTGCTTATAGACCGTTATGAGTTGGCTAAAGATGCACGGGGTAACCTGCTGGCCGATGATGTTACCTATAAAACATCGCACCCCAAGATATTTGCCTGCGGCGATATGCGCCGTGGCCAGAGCCTTGTTGTTTGGGCCATAAGCGAAGGCCGTGAGTGTGCCCGGAATGTAGACCAGTTTTTGTGTAAAGAAGCCTCTGTGCTCGAAAACCGTGATAACTCTCTCGAAATACAAGCCTTTGGAAAATAAAAAAACCGCCGTAATTGCTCACGGCAGTTTCCACTTAACTAAAAAATGTACTTAGTACGGATAAGCGTTTTCTGCTACAATTTTAGCGGCGATGGTTTCCCTAAGTGCCACCACATTAGGCAGGTTGTTATATTTTGTAAAGCGTTTTAAGCCCATAAGCATCATGCGCTGCTCATCGCCTTCGGCAAAAGAGGCAACGCCTTCTTTACCTTTAGTATTTACAAGGTCAACAGCATGGTACAGGTACAGTTGCGCCATGGCAATCTGCTCTTTTACAGCAGCCTCGCCTTTAGATTTTGCCAGTTTCTCAGTACGTAGTATTACTGATTCTGCCATATAAATCTCAATAAGTATATCAGAAGCTGCCATCAGCAATTGCTGGTGCTCGTCAAGCGCAGGTCCATACTTTTGCACAGCGCTTCCTGCAACCATTAAAAAGGCTTTTTTAAGTTTCACGATCATTTCCTTCTCTTCGGCAAAAAGCACGCTGTAATCAGGCGTATCGAATGATGGTATGCCCATAAGTTCCTCAGCAACCTTCATGGCCGGGCCTAACAGGTCAACATGGCCTTTCATGGCTTTCTTGATCAGCATGCCTACAGACAGCATACGGTTAATCTCGTTGGTGCCTTCATAAATGCGCGCAATACGGGCATCCCTCCAGGCACTTTCCATCGGGGTATCTTCGCTAAAGCCCATACCGCCAAATATCTGGATGCCTTCATCAGCACAAGTCTGTATATCCTCGCTCACGGCAACCTTAAGGATAGAGCACTCAATGGCAAATTCTTCAACGCCTTTAAGCTCTGCATCCTGGTGGCTTTCGCCATTGGCAACACGTGCATTAATACGGTCTTCTATGTTTTTAGCGGCCCTGTAAGCGGCGCTTTCGCCAGCGTAGCAGTTAGCGGCCATCTCGGCAAGTTTAGCGCGTATGGCGCCAAAATTTGCGATAGGCGTCTGGAATTGTACCCTTTCGTTAGCATATTTAACCGAGGCACTAATTGTTCTGCGTTGTGCATCAAGGCAGGCAGCAGCAAGTTTAATACGGCCAACATTAAGTGCGTTCATGGCTATTTTAAAGCCGTTGCCGCGTTCGCTCAGCATATTTTCAACCGGAACTTTGGTATCATTAAAAAACACCTGGCGAGTAGAAGAGGCACGGATGCCCAGCTTGTGTTCTTCTTCGCCTAAACTGATGCCGTTAGATGGTTCATTTTCAACAATAAAACCGGTAATATTTTTATCATCGCCAATACGGGCAAATACAATAAACACGCTGCAAAAGCCTGCATTTGATATCCACATTTTTTGGCCTGTAATTTTATAATGTGTACCGTCTTCGCTCAGTACAGCCTTGGTCTTGCCCGAGTTAGCATCAGACCCGGCACCCGGCTCGGTAAGGCAATATGCACCAAACCATTCGCCTGAGGCAAGTTTAGGTACATATTTTAGCTTTTGTTCTTCGGTACCGTAAAGGGTAATAGGCATGGTGCCAATACCTGTATGTGCACCAAAAGCGGTTGAAAATGAACCTGTTGCGCCACTAATGTAATCGCAAACCAGCATGGTGCTCACAAAGCCCATACCAAGTCCGCCATATTCTTCCGGCACGGCTACACCCAAGAACCCAAGTTCGCCGGCTTTGCGCATGGTTTCTTCGGTAAAGGCATAATCTTTCTTTTCAAAACGGTCTTTATTAGGCCATACTTCGCGGT
>JAZKDS010000146.1:0-1383 GCA_040387455.1 Bacteroidota bacterium | reverse complement strand
TCCTTAACCGAGTCGCGCATCATGTGTTGCTCCTCCGAAAAATCTTCGGGAGTGAATACATCATCAGAATGGGTTTCTGTTACCAGAAATTGACCACCCCTGGCTAACTGTTTTTCAACTATATCAGACATAATATTTTGGTTTGATTTATAGAATTTCGAATACTCCCGCAGCGCCTTGCCCGGTACCTACACACATGGTTACCATGCCGTATTTGCTGCCACGGCGTTTGGCTTCGTCAAACAACTGAACCGATAGCTTAGCACCTGTACAGCCCAGCGGGTGGCCCATTGCAATAGCACCGCCGTTTACGTTTATGATATCTTTATTTAGGCCCAACTCGCGAATAACGGCAAGCGATTGCGATGCAAAGGCTTCGTTAAGCTCAATAAGCTGGATATCTTCCAGTTCAAGACCGGCCATTTTTATAGCTTTCGGGATGGCTTTTACAGGACCAATACCCATAATGCGTGGCTCTACACCGGCAGCAGCATAGCTAGCCATGCGGGCAATAGGCTCAAGACCAAGCTCTTTAACCATGTCTTCGCTCATTACCATTACAAAGGCGGCACCATCACTCATTTGAGATGAAGTACCTGCGGTAACGCTGCCATCGGCGGCAAAAACGGGTTTTAACCTGCCCAATGCCTCTACAGATGTATCGGCACGAGGGCCTTCATCTTTGGTTACCGTATAGCTGCGTGTAGCTTTTTTACCATTGCCATCTATATATACTTCTTCTACTGTAATAGGAACAATTTGTTTGTCAAATTTGCCTTCAGCCTGGGCTTTAAGTGCCTTTTGGTGAGATAGGTACGCAAATTCATCCTGGTCTTCGCGGCTTACCTTAAACTGTTTTGCAACAGCCTCAGCGGTAAGGCCCATGCCCCAGTAATAGTCTTCGTGTCCTGCTTTTGCAGCCTTATAATCCGGCACCGGCTTGTAGCCACCCATAGGAATATAGCTCATACTCTCGGCACCGCCGGCTATAATGCACTGTGCCATACCGCTTTGTATCTTGGCAGTTGCCATGGCTATGGTTTCTAATCCTGAGGCACAATAACGGTTTACGGTAACACCCGGAACGTCATCAATGCCAAGGCCCATAAGCGATATAAGGCGCGCAAAGTTTAACCCCTGCTCAGCTTCCGGCATGGCGTTGCCCACCATAACATCGTCTATACGGGTTTTATCAAACTCGGGTAACTCGTTCATTATGAATTGTATTACCTCTGCGGCCAGTTCGTCAGGACGTTTGAACCTAAAGACTCCCTTAGGAGCTTTGCCCACTGCAGTCCTGTATGCTTTTACTATATATGCTGTTTTCATTTCAGATTTTTGATTTCAGATTTGCCTCGCCAATTCGGCTAAAGCCTTGTGTCA
>JAZKDS010000145.1:10446-20653 GCA_040387455.1 Bacteroidota bacterium | reverse complement strand
TCCTTCCCTCAGTCCCGTGTGTGGCAACAGCATCATTGAGACAGGAGAGACGTGCGACACTGGCTCCTCCTCCTCCTCTGCCGGCTGCCTGCTGTGCCAGGTGGCGTATGGATTCACCTGCACTGAGGGCCCCTCTGTGTGCACTGCCGTGTGCGGTGATGGCAGACAGGCGTCGACTGAGGCGTGCGACGATGGTGAGGGATATTTTTACTCCGAGTTGTCTTCTTTTTCTCTTTTTTTTCTTTTCTTTTCAGCTCTCTGTTTGTGTTTCAATTTTTGTGATTTTTATTTATTTAATACTGCTTGATAAAACAATGAACGGACTATTTTGATTATTTTATTTATATTTTTGTGGCTGATTAAACCACAACTTATGGAAAACCTTAACTACCTTGCCTTTGCCATGCCGGCCTTTTTCTTGTTTGTATACCTTGAATACAAGGCTGCACAGCGCAAAAATAAACAGGAACTCTTTAAGTATGAGAGTTCTATCTCAAATATAAGCATTGGCATTGCAGAGCGCCTGCTCAATCTGTTTGTCGCGGCCAGTTTTTATCAGCTATATTACTGGATATATGATAATTACGCCCTTTTTTATATCCCTGCAAATGCCTTCGTGTGGATTACCCTTATCCTGGCAACCGATTTTGTATGGTACTGGTACCATCGCCTTGGGCATGAGGTTAATATAATGTGGGCAGCACACATTGTGCACCACCATAGCGAGGAGTTTAACCTCACCGCAGCGGCCAGAATCACTACTATACAGGCAGTTATACGCACAGGGTTTTGGTGTTTACTGCCTTTGGCGGGCTTTCACCCTACTATGGTTATAACCATGCTGCTGGTGCACGGCGCTTACTCATTTTTTACTCATACACAGGTAGTTGGCAGGATAAAATGGCTAGAATATGTGTTTATTACCCCATCTTTACACGGAGTGCACCATGCCTCTAACGAAAAGTACCTCGACAAGAACTACGGCGATATGTTTGTGTTTTGGGACAAGCTCTTCGGCACCTATCAGTCTGAGGAAGAGCCTCCTAAGTATGGGCTGACCCATCCGCTTAAGAGTTATAGCTTTTTGTGGCAGCATTTTCACTACTATTTTGAGATAGCCGAGAGCTACCGCCGTGCTAACGGTCTGAAAAACAAGCTAAAAGCCATATTTGGCAGCCCTGCCAATATGGATCAGGACATTCGCCCGGAGCTCGAAAAACAATTTTTACAATGCAGGAGTCTAAAATTAAGCGAGTTACGTTTTAAAGGGTACCTGGCTTTACAGATAGGGCTGGCAACGCTTATGTTGATGTGGTTTACCTATTTTTACACCTCACAAACTATTGAAAATAAAGTATTTACAGCTTTATTTATACTCATAACCTTGATTAACTGCGGTGCGCTGTTAGAGCAGCGCAAGTGGATTTATTATCTTGAATACGGTCGTTTACTGCTGTTTATCAGCTATTTAATGTATCTCGATAATACCATTGAATATGTCATTATACCCATGGCAGTTATGTATGGTATAGAGAAGATTTTCTCGGTAGGAAAATGGTACGGAAATTACATTTTACAAACAAAGTAAATTCTTACCATCAGGTATTCAAAAGTGCTTAATATTTCACTTTCGGAGTTTGTTTTCGCACTATAAATATCGGGTATTTTGCTCAAAATTCAGCGTTGCTAATTTTTCACAATCCGATTTCAAAAAACAGATGGTTTCAAAATTAAAAATTACGATATATCGTAATTTTTTAAAAATCTAAATCTGGTATAACAAAAAAAGGGAGGCAATGCCTCCCGATTAATTGTATTTTTTTTAGCGGTCTTATTTCAGCAAAAAATTAATGCCTACGTTAATCGCACCACGGTTTGTTGTAACCGATCCATCGTAGTTGTCTTTATAAATATCAGAAAGACCAGATTGCCCTTCGTACTCAAAAAAGAGCTTTACCTGATTGCTTACGGGTATTTTAACACCTATACCATAGGCAAGGCCTGCATCGGTAGTATTAAAATTGTCTTTCAGGTCGGTATCAAATCTTGTTTCTTTTGCATTGGTCAAAAAACCTACATATGGCCCAAAGTTAAGGTACCAGTTTCTCTTGCTACCAAAATGCCAGTTGGCCATTACCGGTACGGTAATATAGTTCATGTCAACATTTGTTGCATAATCCTGGCCGTCATCAAGGGTAATGTAAGCACTGTCCCAGCCTTTACGGTCATAAATGCCTTTTACTTTAAGGCTCCAGCGGTCAGAAAAATAAAAATCAAGCGATGCAGCCACGTTAAAAGAGGTTGAACTCTCTGATGTGTTACTCCCCCAATAGCCGTAGTTTGTGCCCGAAACCGACGTAAAGTTTACACCGGCATTAATGCCCATTTCAATGTTGCCTTTTGTTTGGGCCTGTGCAGCAACAGAGAGCGATAGTACCGCCAGTAAAGAGTAAAATGTTTTTTTCATAGTAATGTGTTTATTTTAATTGTTGGTTTGTATACAGCTAAAATAGTGCCATTTGGAATATCAAAAAAAAATATTTCACATTTTGTTTGTATACATTGTAATAAAATGTATATTTGCCCTATGTATAGTAAAGAACTAACCAAAGGAACCCTGCAACCCATAATATTAAAATTACTGGGCGACAGCGATAAGATGTATGGCTATGAAATTACCCAAAAAGTAAAAGAGCTTACAAAAGGCAAAATAGATATATCTGAAGGTGCGTTATACCCTATACTCCACAAGCTGGAGGCCGAGGGTATACTGGAAACCGAAAAGGTATACATAGGCAAGCGCGTGCGCAAGTACTACACCATAACCGGCACCGGCAAAAAAGCCGTAGAGCAGGTTACTGCAGAGCTGACAGACTTTATAGGTACGTTATCGGTAATTTTTAAACAAAAAACAGTTACGCCATGATACTTACAGACACACAGATAGACTACATAGCCACTAACCTGGAGTTTTATGGCGTGGCACAAAATGGCCTTAAAGAAGACCTGCTCGACCATATTTGTACTTATATAGAGCAAAGCACCCATACCGGTTTTGATGAAGCCTACAAAGAGGCAATCCAAAACTTTGGCGGGCACTATGCAATGGGTCGCCTGCAACAGCAAACACTGCTTATGGTAGTGCTTAAAAAACAAAAGTTAAGGCAAAAAGCAGTATACATAAGCGGCTTTATTGCAGCCTTTTTAATGAGCACGGGGTCAATATTTAAAATAATGCACTGGCCCGGGGCAAGCATGTTGCTCTTAGTAGGGTTTGTGGTGCTCAACTTAATTTTTTTGCCGTTGTTCTTTTATCACAGGTACAAAAGGCCGGGCAATAATATTGCTGAATAACAGGTATTCTTAATCAGGATGTTTAAAAACAATAAATAGTAATCATTAAATTCAATCAAATCATGAAACGAGCAATTAATGTACTGGGCTTCTTTGCCTTTTTTACCCTTAGTACAGGGGTTATGTTTAAAATTATGCATTGGCCTGCGGCTGGCATAATAATGTTTGCAGGCTTTATGCTGCTAAACTTTGGCTACCTGCCGGTTTACTTTCTCCAGAAATATAAGGCAGTATAAGGTATTTGAGTTAGTTAATGAAACAGGGGCTTTTGCTCCTGTTTTTTTTGATGAACACTTCTTAAAATATACTTTGCATACCAACAAATTAAAATAAAACAGTAATTTTATAGCCTATCCGTTTTACACGATTTATGGCACTTGAAGAACATTTTCAGAAAGATATAGAAGATATTCAGCAAATACCCGGCATACAGGCTATGCTCGATGTTATTTGTACCACCACTGGTATGGGCTTTTCTGCCGTGGCACGTGTTACTGATGACCGGTGGATAACATGCAGTGCTCGTGATGATGTAGGCTTTGGATTAAAACCCGGCGATGAACTACAGGTAAAAACCACCATTTGCAATGAAATAAGAGACAGACAGCAGGCGGTAGTTATAGATAATGTTAGCCTGGATCCTTTATACCATGACCACCATACCCCGGCTATGTATGGCTTGCAAAGCTACATATCGTTACCCATCGTAAGGAAAAACGGCTCTTTTTTCGGGACACTTTGCGCCATAGACCCGCACCCGCGTGAGCTTAAATCGAACAAGATAATCGAGATGTTTACCCTGTTTTGCAGCCTTATATCCTTTCACCTCGACGCAATTGATACCCACGAGGCAGCAGCAGAAAAGCTGCTTACTGATAGGGTATTTATTGAAACGCTGGAAAAACAGGTAGCCGAAAAAACACAGGAATTAAAAGATAAAAACAAAGCCCTTAAAACAATGAACCATGAGTTGGAAGCTTTTGCTTATATCTCAAGTCATGACCTCCAGGAGCCGCTGCGCAAAATACAAACCATTGCCAGCATTATAGCCGAAAAAGAAAAGGATAATCTTAGCGAAAGCGGTAAAGATTACTTTAAACGCATGCAAAGTGCGGCACAGCGCATGCAAAACCTTATAAAAGACCTTCTTACCTATTCGCGCACCGCTATATCGGATAAGAAATTTAAAGATACCAGCCTTGATGAGCTGCTGCAGGATGTAAAAGCCGACCTTAAGGAAGAACTTCAGGATACAAACATTATTATTGAGGCAAATAATTTATGCAACATGCCTGTAATACCGTTTCAGTTCAGGCAATTGCTGTATAATATGGTGAGCAACTCTATAAAATTTGCCCGCCCCGATGTGCCCGCGCATATTGTTATAGATTGTAAAACAGCACAAAATACCGAATTTAAAGATGTTGCTCTGCCACCGGGCATGTTTACAAAAATTACAATAAAAGACAACGGTATAGGTTTTGACCCATCGCACAGCGACAGGATTTTTAACCTCTTTCAACGCCTGCACGACCGCGAAAAAATTCAGGGTACCGGCATTGGCCTTGCCATCGTAAAAAAAATAGTAGAAAACCACAACGGTTATATTATTGCCACCGGCATGCCTAATGAAGGTGCTGTTTTTGATATTTACATTCCGGTACAGGCATAAGCTTTTTAATGATGCCCATTTTTACTATATTTGGCTAAACCAATGTTACTAATGTACATGCCGTATCTTATTCTGTTTTTACTTTTTGGCCTGCCACTACTACCCTTCTTAAAAAAGTTTGGCGCTTTTTCGGGCTTTACATATATTAAGTTTGTAATGGCCTTTAACCGTGCCTCCATAATATACCTGGTGCTGGGCATAGGGTTCGCCTTTTTATTTGCATACCTTGATAGTGCATACAGTATTATAGAAGACGGCTCCTGGCTAAACATCACGGCAGAAGTATGCCTGAGCTTTATAAGTATACTCCTTGTAGGTATAGTACCGCTGTATATTATTTTAAACATTATTAAGTGGTTTATACAGCGCAAAAGCAAAACTGTAATCCCGGAAGAAGAAAAACTAGAACAGGAATAACTTCATTCAAACCCATAAAAAAAGAGGCGCATATATTGCGCCTCTTTTTTTATGGGTTTATCAGCATAAGCCGTGAATCTCTTAATACGCCATAAGCTCCAGCAAGGTGCTTTCAAAACGTGCCTTGGGCAGGTACTGGTCTTCCAGCGCCTTGGTAAACGGTATGGCGCTCTCAAGGCTGCCCACGCGTTTTACAGGTGCATCAAGGTGCTCAAAGCAATGCTCCATAATCATGGCACTGATATCGCTGGCTACACCGCCAAACAACGTGTCTTCCTGCAATATAACCACTTTGCCCGTTTTTTTAACCGAGGCAAAAATAGCCTCGGTATCAAGCGGTTGCAGCGTACGCAGGTCGAGCATATCGGCTTTAATATCAGGGTTTTTATCTAAAGTTTCAAGCGCCCAGTGCACACCGGCACCAAACGATATTACGGTAACATCAGTACCCTCCCTAAGCAGGCTGGCCTTGCCAAATGGCAGTGTATAATAATCTGCAGGTACATCCTGGTACATGCTGCGGTACAGCGCCTTATGTTCAAAGAACATTACCGGATTAGGGTCGTTTATGGCCGTAGCCATTAAACCTTTGGCATCATAAGGAAACGCCGGATAGACCACCTTTAATCCGGGTGTTTTAGTGAACCATGCCTCATTGGTCTGGCTGTGGAAGGGCCCTGCCTGCACCCCTGCCCCACACGGCATGCGCACCACCACATCGGCGTTTTCCTGCCAGCGGTAATGTACTTTTGCTAAGTAGTTTACAATGGGGTTAAAGCCGGTTGAAACGAAATCTGCAAACTGCATCTCTATAACCGACTTGTAGCCGTTGATCGAAAGCCCCATACCCGCCGACACAATGGCCGACTCACATATTGGCGTATTGCGTACCCTGTCCTTTCCAAATTTGGCCACAAAGCCATCGGTAATTTTAAAGGCGCCGCCGTATTCGGCAATGTCCTGACCCATAATAACCAGGTTATCATGGCGCTCCATGCTTTGCGCCAATCCTTGCGAAATGGCATCAATCATCCGTACATTCTCTGCTTTTGAAGTTGTGTTAACCTCCTCAAAAACATAGGGTTTGTACACATCATTTAATTCTTCACTTAAATCAGCCTCAATAGCCGGTTCTGCCGAAGCGCGCTGGTAATTTTCATCAATTTCAGCTTTCAGCTCTGCGCGAAGCTGTGCATCAAACTCATCGGTCAGCACGCCTTCAGCCTTTAGGTAATTGCGATAATTTTCAACTGGGTCTTTTACCGCCCAGGCATCCATCAGCTCCTGCGGAACATATTTTGTACCACTCGCCTCCTCGTGCCCGCGCATCCTGAAAGTCTTGAACTCCAGCAGCACCGGCCTTGGGTTCTCGCGCATTGAAGCCACAATAGCCTCAAGCTTAGTATACACCTCTAATATGTTATTGCCGTCAATAATATGCGCCACCATGCCATAGCCTATGCCCTTATCGGCAATGTGCTCGCAGCGGTATTGCTCATTAGTGGGGGTACTCAGGCCGTAGCCGTTGTTTTCTACCACAAAAAGTACGGGCAGCTCCCAAACGGCGGCAATGTTAAGCGCCTCATGAAAATCGCCCTCGCTGGTAGCGCCCTCGCCGGTAAACACGGCGGTAACTTTTCCGTTTTGCTTAAGCCTGTTAGCTAAAGCAATACCGTCGGCCACGCCCAGTTGCGGACCCAAATGCGATATCATGCCTATAATCTTAAACTCCTGTGTACCAAAGTGAAACGACCTATCACGCCCCTTGGTAAACCCGTTCGCTTTGCCCTGCCACTGGCTAAAAAGCCTGTACAGCGGTATGTTGCGCCCGGTAAACACACCCAGGTTGCGGTGCATGGGCAGTATGTATTCATCCGGCTGCAGCACAGCGGTAATACCTACCGATATAGCCTCCTGGCCAATACCGCTAAACCATTTAGATACCTTACCCTGGCGGATGAGTATGAGCATCTTCTCCTCAATAAGCCTGGGTTTTATTAATTTCTTATATAAATCAAGTAATTGTTCGCTGGTTAACTGTTTTCTATCGAAATTCATCGTGATTTTTGAATAATCTTTATTTTTCAAATGTAGTAAAATAACAATTGACGAAGGATGTGTTAGGAAAAATTATTTCGATTGCGGGAAATGTTAATTTTTGTAAGGAGAAAAATGTTAATTTTGAAATAAATATCTCCTATGACAACTAATATTTTTCTCTTTTTATTATTATCTATTGTATCAATAATACTAATATTTTTAATTAGATTTAAAAGAATACTTGATGTATATAAAAATCCTGAAAATAGTCGCAATATTTTGATTGATGTTTGTCTCTTATTAGGATTAGCCTTAATCACTTTTTCTTTTTTTGCACCATATTTCTTTACAAGTACGGTGATTGGTCATAGTATCGTAACTACAGAGGCGACTGGGTTAATAGGAGATACAATGGGAGGTATAATGAACCCATTCATTTCAATTGCTGGGGTAATTATAACTGGTTTAGCTTTCTACGTTCAATATAAGGCAAATGAACAACAAAGAGAATTATTTTTGATTGAACAGACAGAAAACAAAAAACAGCTGCAATCTCAAATTGATAATCAAAATGATCAGATTAAAATTCAGAAAATAGAATCTCAATTTTATGAAATGTTGAAATTACATAGAGAGAATATTTCTGAAATGCAAATTCATGGGTATGATTTTGAAGAAATACACCTTAGTCTTAAAAAATTTGAAAAAGTTACTACGGGACGTAAAGTGTTCGTAACAATGAAAACCGAATTAGAATTTATAATTCTGCTATATGTAAAAGATCATGTTTTAGATCAAGAAGGGTTTCAAAAATGTTATAAGATATTTTTTTCAGGATTAGATGAATTTGAAAAAAAACACCCATCAGAAAAAGTATTCTCCCAAACTCTAAGGCTAATAAGAGCAAGACATGAACATCCCATAGGTATTATTAAGAATATAGCTAGAAAAAAACATAGTAAAGATTTAGATTTGAATATTAACTATAAACCATTTTCTGGACACGCCTCAAGATTAGGACATTACTTTCGCCATTTATATTTAACTGTAAAATCGGTAGCTAATAGTACTGTAATAAGTGATTATGAAGACAAAATAAATTATTTGAGGATTTTGCGTGCTCAACTTTCTAATCATGAACAAATATTGTTATTCTATAATTGGCTAAGTAATTATGGAAGTGATTGCGAAAATGATACACAGCAGTTCTTCACTGAATATAGCATGATACATAATTTGTGGTGGGATAGTTTAGTAAAAGACGATTTTATAACTAATAAAGTAAATTTTTTACGCACAAAAAATACAACTTTAAGGAAAGGCAAGATGTTTGAAATTGACTAATTTCAAATTAATTTTGACTGATTTTAAAAATGTAAGTAATATAACCACCATGCACCCTCTCATCACCACCGCCTACGCCGCCTTTAACAGCCGAAATATAGACACCGCCCTAACCACCATGCGCCCCGATGTGCGCTGGCCAAAAGCCTTTGAGGGCGACTTTGTAACCGGCCACGATCAAATACGCGAATACTGGACCCGCCAGTGGGGCGAAATAAACCCAAACGTAGAACCCGTTAGCATTACTAAGCTACCCGACGGCCGCCTTGAAGTAACCGTGCATCAGGTAGTCAAAGCCCTTGATGGCACCGAGCTATTCAACGGCAATGTAAAGCACATTTATACCATTACAGATGGCTTGATACAGGCAATGGAAATCGGGTAAGTTTTTTATTCGCAGTCGTAATTTTCAGTTTTTGGGCGCGTTTTTCAGGTTTTGTCATTCTGAGCGCAGCGCAGCGGAGTGGAAGAATCTCTAAAATTGTATTAGAGATTCCTACTTCGTCGGAATGACAAAGTGCCATCTGCTATCTGAAAAAACCTATATTTGCACCCTCAAAACACACCATGACAACAGAACAACAATTACAGCAACGCAGCGGCAACCAATGCGAACTAAGCGGTACAACCGATAACCTTGTAGCTTATGAGGTGCAGCCTGCCCGCAACCTGGGTGCTGACGGTTTTATATTGATAACCGAAAAATGTGTTGCACAGATAGACAAAAAAGAAGAACCCGATAGCGCCTTTTGGCAAAACATACTGCCTACCAGCATGTGGAGCGAAGTACCTGCCGTACAGGTGGTATCATGGCGTATGCTTAACCGCTTCCGCGAAGAAGGCTGGGCCGCAGATGCGCTTGATATGATGTATATTGACGATGAATTGTTAGAATATGCAAAAGCTACCGGAGACCATACCGCCGATGCCGGCGTACAGTTTCATAAAGACAGCAACGGCAACATACTACAGCAGGGCGATACCGTTACCCTTATAAAAGACCTTGATGTAAAAGGCTCTACCCTAAATGCAAAAGTGGGTACAGCAGTGCGCAACATTCGCTTAGTGCACGATAATACAGAGCAAATTGAAGGCAAGATAGATGGCCAGCTTATTGTTATTTTAACCAGGTACGTTAAAAAGCAATAACTAAAATACACCCGTAATACCTACAGTACCAGGCCCGGCCCTCAGGCTCCAGCTAATTTTTTTAGCAGCCCTGATGTCCGGGCTTGTTCCGTCTGCGCCATAGCTGCGTTTTTCGGTAAGGTAATGGTCTACCCCTTCTACCACCGCCACGCTTATAATGCCACTCAGCACCACATCGGTAAGCCAGTGTGCACCTTCCCAAAGGCGGGTTACAGGCGGTATGGCTCCTAC
>JAZKDS010000145.1:9593-10436 GCA_040387455.1 Bacteroidota bacterium | reverse complement strand
AGGCACCCTTTAGCCACGGGCTTTTAAACTGCTTGCTTAAAGAGTACATAGTAGTGACGGATAGCACCGTGTGCCCGGATGGGAACGAACGGTAACCGGCATCGCCGCCAAACGGCCTGAAGTGGTCTTTGCCAAACCCCGTTTGCGGTCGTGCCCTGCCCGTAACTGATTTTGATACCTGCTGTATAAGCCCCGATACACTGGCCGATGTTATCATGAGCACACCCGTGCGGCGCAGCTTTTGGTGGTTGGTAAACAACCCTACTAAGTACACGCTGCCCGTAATGCCATAATTGTTTTGCGGACTGCCAAAATACCACCCAAAATCTTTAACCACACTGGGTGCACCTTCTTTTTGATTTGTAAAATACCGGCTGGTTTGGCCGTCTACCGTATACAGTATGCCCACAGTGGCAACGGTACCCGCAAGCCTGTAAAAATCATTTTTTTGCCAGCGGGCAGGCTGGCTCAGTGCATATAAAAAACCACCGCCCACACTGCCTGCATCATGTTTAAAGTTGCTCCACAACGTGCGTGGCGGCAGGGTATCGGCATATTTTATATCGGGGTTGTTAGCCAGGCTGTCCGTTTGAGAGTAAGCACTTTGTATCAGGCAAAAAATAAAGCTAAGGGCGTAGATGTAATTTTTCATGTAGGGGTAAGCGTAATGTTGCGGCAAAAATAAGGCTTTTAAAGCGCATGGTATAATAAGCTTCTCTAATTTGAGAATGCCCTATATAATATAGCGTTACAAAGCCAAATCGTTCACTACCGTATCAGGATGATCGCTCATGTATATTTTTCGTCCCTCAGAGGCGCTTATTACCAACACGTTGTCATAAT
>JAZKDS010000145.1:8120-9583 GCA_040387455.1 Bacteroidota bacterium | reverse complement strand
ACCAAAAGCCGCAACGGCTTCATCAAGTTCTAAAACAGCTTCGCGGTAACGTAGGGTAGTATTAAAGCCAAAATAGTTTTCGCTGTTATGCCCATGTTTGTTCAGGTACGCTTCTAAATCGTGGGTAGCATCATTCATAAACCCTGATTTATAATGCGCGTCGTCTACCACATAGCTCTTAAGGTTTCGGTCTTCAATATAGGCATATTTGTTGCCATCTCTAAGTACAAAACCGGTTTCATCCTCGTCTTCAATAAGGGTATCCCATCTCGAACTTTTTCCGCTCGATACTTTCTTTTCTACCAGTACATAATAATAAACACATTTTCTGCCTGATAATGGCGCCACCAGCACCTTGCCGGTACTCTCTACCCTCCCGATTATTTTAGCCGTTTGCCCGCTTTTAAATTCATGTACCCTTTTTAGCTTTGCTTTCTTTAATTTGCGCTTAACAACGGCCTTTGTACTATAATAATTAAAGCCAATAACAAGTGCGGCAACAATTACTACAATAATTATGATTGAGAGATTATCCGTAATAAAATTCATGGCTATATCTTATTTTTAGTGTTGCAATATAGTAATTGTAACCAGAGCGTTACCCAAGGACATCTTGATTTTAAAGCCCTTTTAAGCCATGTTGATAACTTGGTAACCTGCATCAAAAAAAATATCCTTAGCTTTGTATTTACAAGGCTTTACGCCTTGTTGAGTTATTAACAATAAAGCTTTTATATGCAAAACATTCCCAGTGTGGACCTGCGTGATTTCCTTTCGGACAACCCGGAACGCAAACAAAAATTTGTAAATGAAATCGGTAAAGCCTATGAAGATATTGGCTTTGTGGCACTTAAAGGGCATTTTTTAAACGACGCGCTGGTAAACAACCTGTATACCGAAGTGCGCAACTTTTTCAGCCTTCCGCTGGAAGTTAAAGAGCAGTATGAAATTCCGGGCATAGGTGGCCAGCGTGGCTATGTATCGTTTGGTAAAGAGCATGCCAAAGGCCGTAAAGAGGGCGACCTTAAAGAGTTTTGGCACTTTGGCCAGTACCTGCAAGATGGCTCTAAGTATGAAGCAGAATATCCTGAAAATGTAGAAGTAAAAGAGCTTCCGGATTTTAATGCCGTAGGTAAAGAAACCTACCAGATGCTCGAAAAAACCGGTGTGTATGTACTGCGTGCACTTTCGCTTTATTTAGGGTTAGACGAGTTTTATTTTGATAAGTATGTGGCAGAGGGCAACAGTATACTGCGCCCCATACACTACCCTCCTATTACATCTGAGCCGGATAATGCAGTACGTGCTGCTGCTCATGGCGACATTAACCTTATTACCTTGCTAATGGGGGCACAAGGCAAAGGCCTGCAGGTAAAAAATAATGACGGCGAATGGATTGATGCCATTGCAGAGCCCGATGAACTGGTTATAAACGTAGGCGACATGCTAAGCCGCCACACTAA
>JAZKDS010000145.1:2828-8110 GCA_040387455.1 Bacteroidota bacterium | reverse complement strand
CCATACATCAGGTAGTAAACCCACCACGTGAGCTGTGGGGTACATCGCGCTACAGCATTCCGTTTTTTATGCACCCGGTTAGCGAAATGAAACTGGACTGCCTTGAAAACTGTATTGATGCAGAGCATCCTAAGCTGTATGAAGACATTACCGCCGGTGAGTTTTTGTATGAAAGGCTTGTAGAGCTTGGCTTGATTAAAAAATAATTTTTTCTCTACGGAACGCGGATACCGCGGATTGAACGGATTTACACAGATTTATGCTTTACAAAGAACTTACAGGAGAAATACTCAAAGTTTTCTATGATATTTATAATGAACTTGGCTATGGTTTTCTCGAAAGGGTTTACCAAAATGCCTTATTTTATGAATTAAAGATAAGAGGATTTAAAGTTGAAGCACAACGTAAAATTACGGTATATTATAAAGATCTGCCTGTGGGCGACTATTTTGCTGATATTATAGTAAACAATGTTGTAATACTTGAACTCAAAGCCTGTGATCATTTAACTGAAGAATTTGAGTATCAAATTGTAAACTATTTAAGAAGTACTCAATGTGAAGTTGGCCTATTGCTTAATTTTGGTAAAAAGCCTGAGTTCAAAGGTGTTTGAAAATTGTAATAAGTAATCTGCGAAAATCCGCCTAATTCGCGGTATCCGCGTTCCATAATTATAGATACATGGCAGCAAAAAAAATAACAAACCTCGAAGACCTTGGCGGATTTGTATTCTCTACCAATAAAGAGTTTGAGTTTGATAATAACGAAGAGCAGCAGGAAACCCTGCCCCCCAACCAGCAAAAGCTGGAGGCCCACCTTGATAAAAAAAACCGTGGCGGCAAAGTAGCTACAGTAATAGTAGGTTTTGTGGGCAGCGATGACGATTTTAAAGCACTGGCAAAACAGCTTAAAACCCTTTGTGGTGTAGGCGGTTCGGCCAAGGATGGCGAAATCATCATTCAAGGCAACTTCCGCGATAAAATAATGGATTTTCTGGCTAAGGAAGGCTATAAAGTAAAACGCGTGGGAGGATAACTATGTCAAACAGCGCCACAGAGTTTCTGCGTAATCTTTTTATTAGTATGGCTTTACTCAGCCTTGTGTTTTGCCTTGGCTATGCTGTGGGCAATACCGCAAGCCAAATTTACATACACAATGGTGCATTGGTAATTTGTGCCATAACAGCACTCTTAAACAGCCTTTTATTACTCGTGGCAGATGTCTTTTTTAGTGAAAAGTCAAAAGTTAACAGCTATCTGTCTTTTTTACCGGTGTGCGTTTTCTTTTTGCTATGGCTTTTTACAAGAAACGGCAGCGCTGTATCAGACTACTTTTTAATAATTTTACTCTTTACAAACCTGTTGCGTTTTATGCGCCATAAAAAACACATAAAAATACTATCGCCAAATGGAGATCAAACAATCTGAACTTATACTAAACCCTGACGGCAGCGTATACCATCTTAACCTGAAACCCGAAAATATTGCTAACGATATTATTTTTGTGGGCGACCAGGACAGGGTTTCAAAAATAACGACACGTTTTGACAGTATTGAATTCAGTACCCAAAAACGCGAGTTTAAAACCCAGACGGGTATGTATAAAGGCAAGCGTCTTACGGTACTTTCTACAGGCATAGGCCCCGATAATATAGATATTGTACTCAACGAACTCGATGCCCTGGTTAATATAGACCTGCAAACACGGCTGCCTAAAAAAGACCTTACAGCACTCAATATTGTTCGTATTGGCACTTCGGGTTCACTTAAAGCAGATATTCCTGTAGACAGCTTTGTTTTGTCTCAGTATGGCTTGGGTATGGATAACATGATGCGCTCTTATTTTGTTGAAAAAATATCAGACACGCCCATGGAAGACTCCTTTATAGTCCATACCGACTGGGATTATCGTAAAGGCAGGCCTTATGCCATCAAGTGTAGCACAACACTACAAAATCGCCTTGACAGCGATTATATACACAAAGGCATTACTGCTACGGCTGGGGGCTTTTATGGCCCACAGGGGCGTATTTTAAGGCTTGATGTGCAGGATGCAACACTTAATGATAAGCTGGATACGTTTAACTTTAATGGCTATAGCATAACCAATCTGGAAATGGAAACCGCGGCTATTTATGGCCTGAGCACACTTTTGGGTCACAAAGCGCTATCGCTTAATGCCATTATTGCAAACCGTGCTACCAGTACTTTTAGCGCCGACCCTTATGCCGCTATAGAAAAACTTATTGATTATACATTGGAGAGGCTGGTTAAATAGTATTTTATAAGGGCAGAATTCAGATTGCAGATTGAACTTCTAATTTCTCAATTCTTTTTGCAATCCTTTGTGATTTGGCATTTGCCATTTGGCTTTTCTCTCACTACCTTTATGGTTTATATTTTTGAGATGAAAAACCTTACCATAGCCGGCGTGCCCGAACATTTTAACCTGCCTTGGCACCTGTGCCTTGAAAAAGGCCTTTTCGAAGACGCCGGTATTAACCTAAAATGGACTGATGTGCCCGAGGGTACGGGCCGTTTGTGCCAAATGCTGCGCGATGGCGAAACAGATATTGCCGTAATACTTACCGAAGGCCTTGTTAAAGATATTGCTGCTGGTAATCCGTCTAAAATAGTGCAGATTTATGTGCAGTCTCCGCTTATATGGGGCATACATGTAGCTGCAAAATCGCATTTTGATACCCTGGGCGACCTTCAAAATGGCTCGGTGGCTATCAGCCGCTATGGGTCAGGCTCGCACCTTATGGCTTTTGTAAATGCACAAAACGAAGGCTGGGATACCGCTGCCCTGCAATTTGAAATTGTAAATACTCTTGATGGCGCCGTAGAAGCACTTACCGAAGGCCGCGCAGATTATTTTATGTGGGAGCGTTTTATGACAAAACCCATTGTAGATAAAGGCATCTTTAGGCGTGTGGCAGACTGCCCAGTTTTGTAATTGCTGTGCGCAACCAAGTTTTAGAGGCTGACAATGATGCTATTGGAACAGTTTTGGATATCATAAACAAAATGACATCAGGCTTTAAGCAGACAGAAGGCATTACAGGCATTTTAGCACAGCGCTACGGCCAGAAAAAAGAAGATATTGCCGAGTGGATAACCCTTACAGAATGGTCTCAAAATAAACTGGATAAGCCTACATTTGATGCCATAGAAGAACAATTGCTTGACCTGGCTATAATAAACACTAAAACACCGTTTGTAAACGTTGTGGGATAAACTGCCTGCACTAAATAATGATTAAGCCCAACCTTGCTAAAATAAAACAAGTACACGAAAAGCTTCGTATTAAGAAGCCATGGGATGCTATTATTATTTTTGTGCTGAATGTATTAATCTCAATTCCACTTTTTTTAATTATCCATCAAAACGTTATCGACCCCGAATGGCCGGTACACCTGGACAGGATTCTTATTTTTGCGGCTTTAGTTACCCTGCTGCAGCTTATACTGCATCGCCTTAGGCCGGTGCTTATTATATGCATTAGCCTTTATCTTATCATACTGCTATTTGGATCGCTGTTTGGTAATTATGGCTTTAAAACAGTGTTTGAAGATTACCAGGCCATGATTTATACCATGTCTGAAGACCCAAACCCACAGGATATAATATTGTCTAAACTATTGCCTTTTCCTAACAAAGGCGAAATACTAGATGCTGTAGATTACAGCAACCCGCAGGTGCGCAATTTTGCTGTGGGCGCTGCTACAAAATACTTCAGGGAATTTAAAAGCCAGGACAAGGAGCGCCGCATGATTCAGTGTTTTTCTGTATTTAAAGAAATACGCAACAAATGGAATTATGTAAACGATCCTGCCGGGCGCGAATATATTGCTTATGCCAGCGAATCTTTACAGCACTTTAGCGGCGATTGCGACGACCATGCTATATTAATGGCAGCCTGCATCAGGGCTATAGGCGGTACACCAAGGCTTATACATACCGGTGGGCACCTGTATCCGGAAATGCTTATAGGCACCCGTACAGATCTTGAACGCGCCAACTACCTTATTAAAGAAAAACTTTTTATACAGGAAAGCCGTGGTAAAGAAATACATTATCATGTAGATGAACATGGGCAAGTATGGTTAAACCTTGATTATACGGCCACCTACCCCGGCGGGCCCTTTATGAGTGAAGAAGTTTTAGGGGCGCTAACGCTTAATTAAAAAAGGCACACCTTTATGGGTATGCCTTTTAAGTAAGGGATTCGAAAAATTGATTGGTGTATTTAAGGGGGAAATACTATCTTTTAAAATTGGTATCTAACCATTCCTGAACGGCCTTATGGCTACGCACATTATAGGCGAAAACCACATTTTATAATCCATATAGCGGTTTATAAAATACAGTACTTCAAAACCTTCATTCACATTTAGGGTAAGCTCATCAGGAAAGCCTGAAATTTTTTTAGCCCCATCTTCCGGTGTTGTCCATATGCAGGAATGCCTTAGTACATTAGTTGTAAAATTTGCCATAACAGTAATTTTTTGTTAGGGTAAAATTTGTAAAAAATTTACAACTGGTTACGCGCAATTTTACCTGTTTTAAATAATTAGGTATAATTACCTATTCAGTCATATCATCAAATAGCCCAATATATTTTATATTTGGTGGTATACTATAACCTCCATGAAAAAATATCCTTTACTACTGTTACTATTTACCACGTGTCTATTTGCCCAGAAACAAGGCCAGAAGTTTTGTGATGGCTATGACGATTCCAGTTATTTTACGCTATTGGAAAAAAAGAAGATATTATGGGAGAACACCTATTATTTTGAAACCTATGAGGGAGAAATTACCCTTAACGGCAAAAAATATTTAAAATATAAGCAAAAGTGGCAGCACGGCCTTATAGAATATCTTTACCTGAGAGATAGTGATGGCAAAGTATTGCAGTATGAAGACTGCTGCGAAGCTGAAACAGTAAGGTATGATGAGTTTTTTGAGCCGGGACAAACCTGGCAAAACATCAATAAAGAAGTTACCTACACCCTTATTTCTTATAACGATACACTTACTACACCATATTGCACTTACACTGGCCTTATGAGCATAAAAGCCGATTACAAAACCATTGTGTATACCTATTATTATCAAAAAGGCAATGGATACATAGGCGCATCAATAGATGGCAAAATTATGTCGTGTATTACGCCGGAATGGAAATAAAACAAAAACGCCCCACAATTGCGGGGCGTTTTCTATAATCTCAAATCTATTTAATAATAGATTATTTTACTTCTTCAAAATCTACAT
>JAZKDS010000145.1:1658-2818 GCA_040387455.1 Bacteroidota bacterium | reverse complement strand
GGCTGGCCTTGTGGTGCACCTTGTGCATCGCCACCCTGCTTGTACATTTCTTCAGATGCATTTTTCCATGCAGCATCAATTTTTTCAAGTATCGGCTGTATAGCAGTAGCGTCTTGTAACTGGTGTGCTACTTTAAGCTCTGCAAGGGCAGCTTCAATAGGTTTTTTGTTGCTGTCAGAAAGTTTATCGCCAAATTCTTTCAACTGTTTTTCAGTTTCAAAAATCATAGAGTCAGCTTTGTTGATAAGCTCAACTTTTTCGCGTGTTGCTTTATCAGATTCAGCGTTAAGTTCAGCCTCTTTACGCATCCTTTCAATTTCTTCAGGAGTTAAGCCAGAAGAAGCTTCTATACGGATATCGTGAGATTTGTTAGTACCTTTATCTGTAGCAGATACTTTGATGATACCGTTAGCATCAATATCAAAAGTAACCTCAATTTGAGGAATACCCCTTTGTGCTGGTGGAATACCATCTAGGTGGAAACGACCTATAGTTTTGTTATCGGCAGCCATAGACCTTTCACCCTGAATAACATGTATTTCAACAGATGGCTGATTGTCAGACGCTGTAGAGAATACCTGAGATTTTTTTGTAGGGATAGTTGTGTTGCTTTCGATAAGCTTAGTCATAACGCCACCCATAGTTTCAATACCAAGAGAAAGCGGTGTAACGTCTAATAGAAGTACATCTTTAACATCACCTGTAAGTACACCACCCTGAATAGCTGCACCAATAGCAACAACTTCATCCGGGTTAACACCTTTAGATGGTTTTTTACCAAAGAATTTTTCAACTTCTTCCTGTATACGTGGTATACGTGTAGAACCACCTACAAGGATAACCTCGTCAATATCAGATACAGATAGACCTGCATCTTTTAGAGCTTTAGCTACAGGCTGCATAGAGCGGTTTACAAGCTCATCTGCCAGTTGCTCAAATTTAGCCCTTGTAAGAGTTTTAACTAAGTGTTTAGGGCCACTTGCAGTAGCTGTAACATAAGGTAAGTTAATTTCTGTTTGTGCAGAAGCAGAAAGCTCAACTTTAGCTTTTTCAGCAGCTTCTTTTAAACGCTGTAGTGCCATTGCATCTTTGCGCAGGTCTACACCTTCTTCGCTAATAAAGTCAGTAGCTAACCAGTCAATAATAACCTGGTCAAAGTC
>JAZKDS010000145.1:0-1648 GCA_040387455.1 Bacteroidota bacterium | reverse complement strand
ATCACCACCAAGGTGCGTATCACCATTAGTAGAAAGTACTTCAAATACACCGTCGCCAAGCTCAAGGATAGAGATATCAAAAGTACCACCACCTAAATCATAAACAGCAATTTTTTGATCTGTACCCGCTTTATCAAGACCATAAGCAAGCGCTGCTGCTGTAGGCTCGTTGATAATCCTGCGTACTTTAAGGCCAGCAATTTCACCGGCTTCTTTAGTAGCCTGACGCTGAGCATCGTTAAAGTAAGCCGGAACGGTAATAACCGCTTCAGTTACAGTATAGCCAAGGTAATCTTCAGCAGTTTTTTTCATTTTTTGCAGTGTCATGGCGCTAAGCTCCTGTGGAGTGTATAAACGTCCATCAATATCAACACGTGGCGTGTCGTTATCACCTCTTACAACTGTATAAGGTACATTGCCAGCTTCTTTAGAGCTTTCCGAGAATTTGTTACCCATGAAACGCTTAACAGAAGCAATAGTTTTTTTAGGATTGGTCACTGCCTGCCTTTTGGCCGGGTCACCTACTTTAATTTCCCCACCTTCAACAAAAGCAATTACTGAGGGTGTTGTTCTTTTTCCTTCAGCATTAGAAATAACTACCGGTTCGCCACCTTCCATTACGGCTACACACGAGTTTGTTGTTCCTAAGTCAATTCCGATTATTTTACTCATCTTGTTTTTAATTTATTTTTTTGTTTCTGATTCAAAATATTCAACTTGTCGTACCATAGTCAATGATTGTGCCAATAAACAAAAAAATATGTTAATATGACATCTTGACATATTTATCTAAATTTTAAATGCGTGCATTGTATTAAGATTAACATTAAATAGGATAAATATGATTTATAATATCTTAATTTTAAATGGACATAAAAATTTTCATATCAAATATGTGTCTATAATGATAAATTTTAAGATATCATGGCTTCCTCAAGACATAAATATTTTAAGTTGATAGTTTTTGCCAGTGCTACCACAATTGTATTTGGCACGTACATACTTATATATGACACGCTTATAAAATTAAAGTTATTAAGCAGTAGCGCCTCCTTTTTATTGCCTATGGCGTTAGATGCTGCTGTGGGTTTTGTGCTTGCCGGGTTAGCATTACTATTGCGTATATGCTATAAAGACAAAATAAGGCTGTTAATTTCAGTCATACTTTCAACCATTTTATTTTTATGGGGATTATTAGTTATTTGCAAAGATTTTACAAAAATATACATAACCATAAACTTTGGCATGTCACCACAAACGGCATTTGGTTTTATATGCCTTGCGGTGGCACTTTTTTTTATACGGGCAGATAAAAGAAGTCATGTTGTACAGTGGTTACTTCATATAGTAAGCATAATGGCATTAATAGCCATAATAGGCCACGGTATGCAAATACCTGAGTTTTATATGCTCATTTTTGTCCCCATGTCTATTTATTCAGCTTTTACTTTTTTACTTATATCTGTTGCAGCTACCTTTTTCAACCCCACTGTGGGCATTACAGGGCTTTTTACAGGTAACCTTATAGGCAATTTAATGGCCCGGCGCCTTTTCTTTTCCATGTTTGCTGCTATAATTATTGCGGGCTACATCAGAATCGTTTTGCATAGATTGGGCAGTATAGGCGTTGAGTTTGGCATTGCGCTGC
>JAZKDS010000144.1:15364-16057 GCA_040387455.1 Bacteroidota bacterium | reverse complement strand
AGGTGGTAAAGGCGGCGGACAGCTAATAGCCAAAGGCACCCCTGAAGAGATAGTAAAGAACAAAAAAAGCTACACTGCACAATTTCTTAAAAAAGAACTACATTAGTAGCCCAAAATTTAAAAATAACAACTACACTAATTTGCACAAATTAAAATAGCATCGTTTAAAGCTATTTGTGTAAATTAGTATAATTTGTGTCTGAAAAACTGAGAAAATGTCAAAAGAAAAATACAGCAGCGACGAAGAGTGGATTCACGAAGGCCTTAAACAAAAGCCCTGGAATGAGATAAGGAGTAACGACTCCTGGGCCATTTTTAAAATAATGTCAGAATTTGTAAACGGTTTTGAAAAAATGGCCAAGATAGGCCCGTGCGTATCCATATTTGGTTCGGCACGCACAAAACCCGATGATAAATACTACCTGCTTGCCGAAGAGATTGCCGAGAAAATTGCCAATGCCGGTTATGGCGTTATTACAGGCGGTGGCCCCGGTATAATGGAGGCGGGTAACAAAGGCGCCAGCCGTGGTTTAGCACCATCGGTGGGGCTTAATATAGAGTTGCCGTTTGAGCAGCATTTCAACCCCTACATCAGCCACGAGTTTAACATCAACTTTGATTACTTTTTTGTGCGCAAAACCATGTTTGTTAAGTACTCTCAGGGCTTTGTGGTTATGCCTGGCGGTTTTGGCA
>JAZKDS010000144.1:12576-15354 GCA_040387455.1 Bacteroidota bacterium | reverse complement strand
TTAGACGAATTGTTTGAAGCCATCACCCTTATCCAGACTAAAAAGATTGCCAAATTCCCTATTATCTTAGTGGGCTCAGAGTTTTGGGGCGGCCTTATAGACTGGATTAAAAATGTAATGATAGAAAAATACCATAACGCCAACCCAGACGATCTTAAGCTTATAAAAGTGGTAGACAGCTCAGACGAGGTAGTTGATATTATAGATAAATTTTACAAAAAATACAGCCTTAGCCCTAATTTTTAAGTGCAGGTACATCTTTAACATCTGTAAAAGCAACCCAAAGCACATAATTGCATCGTATATAGGTATACGCCAAAATATTTTTTTAATTACGTAACATCCTATGGCATTTTGAAGGTGAAAAACGGGTTCTTATTTCTACTATTATTTGTTTTTAGTCTGGGGTATTCCCAGCATAAAAACACCATAACGGCCACTGTAGATTATGCCACGCAAGCTATTGCCGTGCAGCAGCAAATTGTGTATTATAACCAAAGTACACAAGCCCTGCCCTACCTTGTTTTAAACGACTGGATAAATGCTTACAGCACTAAAGATACACCGCTTGCCCGCCGTTTTACTGACGAGTTTGTAAAAGCTTTTCACCTTGCTAAAGATAATGAGCGGGGCTTTACAGCCATACAATCGCTCTCGGCAGATGGTGCTTCCCTATCTTGGAGCCGCCCCGAAGGGCATCCTGATGTAGTAAAAATACCGCTTACCACTCCGCTTTTGCCCGGCGAAAAAATTACGCTCAACATAACGTATGGCGTAAAAATTCCGGCCGACCGCTTTACGCATTTTGGATATGATGCAAAAACAGGGGCCTTTACCCTGCGTGACTGGTACCTTACCCCTGCCCGTTATGAAGATGGTACTTTTATTATACACAGTAACGAAAACCTTGATGATATTGCAAATGCAGTCTGCGATTATCATGTAATGCTAACCGTACCTAAAGGCGCTTTTGTAACATCAGATCTGTATCAGGGTAATAACACAGAAACTGCCACTACAGCAGAATATTTTTTAGTAGGCGAAAACCGGGTGGGTTTTAACCTTGCTATTGAAGCCGCTAATACTTACGAAGTTTTCAGGCTGAGTACTAATGAGGTAAACTGTAATCTGAAAGATAACCGTACTACCGAAATTCAGCGTGCCTATATAGTAGACCAGGTGGCAAAGTTTACAACCCAAAACCTGGGTGGCTATCCTTTAGGCAAAATAATGGTTAGCCAGGCCGATTATGATCGTAACCCGGTATATGGCCTTAACCAGCTGCCGGCCTTTATAAGCCCGTTTCCAGATTCTTTTATGTATGAAGTGCGCTTTTTAAAAGCCTATCTTAATGCTTACCTTAAAAATACCCTTAAGCTTGATCCGCGCAAAGACAACTGGATTTATGACGGTATACAAATGCAGCTCATGATAAAGTATGTGCAGCAATACCATCCGGATGATAAAATGATGGGCAACCTGGGGTACTGGTGGATTTTAAAATCACACCATTTATTTGATATCCCTTTTAATGAGCAGTACAACAACTTTTACCTGCTTATGGCGCGCCGCAACCTTGACCAGCCCATAGGCGCCCCTAAAAATACATTCATTAAATTTAATGAGCATATAGCAGGCAAATACCGTGCAGGCCTTAGCCTTAACTACCTTAACGAGTATTTAGGCAATGATGCCGTTGTACAATCGCTTGCAGAATTTTATGCACTTAATGCTACGCAAAATCAAACCGTCAGGGCTGATTTGCAAAACATCATTCAGGCAAAAACAGAAAAAGATGTCAGCTGGTTTTTTAATACCATGGTCAACTCCCGAGACTTGATAGATTATCGTTTTGGGGCCATAAAAGAAAACCCTGATTCGCTTACTGTTACTATTAAAAATGTTACCGGCACAAAAGTTCCCGTATCATTATACGGCATTAATAAAAGTGGTGTAGCCTTTAAACATTGGGTAGATGGGTTTGATAAAGACACCACCATTACCGTAGCCCGTATGGATGCCGATAAGCTGGTGCTTAACCTCAATAATGAAATACCCGAATACAACCGCCGTAATAATTATGAGCGCCTGGATAAATTCTTCCCGAACAACAGGCCGGTAAAATTTACCTTCTTTCAGGATTTAGAAGATCCTGCTTACAATCAGGTATTTTATGTACCCGCCTTTATTTATAACCTGTACGACGGTTTTTCGCCGGGGCTGCGCTTCCACAACAAATCCATGCTCGAAAAGCCTTTTATTTATGAAATATCGCCTACTTACTCCATGAATACCGGAGAGTTAATAGGTGGTGTTTCTTTAATGTACAACCAGTACATCCGCGAAGGCGCTTTATATAACATTCGCTATTACCTTAACGCATCTACCTATCATTTTGCGCCCGATGCCAGCTACCGCAAGTTTACACCACAAATACAGTTCCGCATCCGCGATGAAAACCTGCGCAAAAACAAGAAAGAATTTATTACCCTGCGTCAGGTTATTGTAAACCGCGAAAAATCGGCATTTGTGGCTACCGAAGAACAAAATGAAAACTATTCGGTTTTCAACGCGCGCTACAGCAAGTCTGATTCAGAAATTACAAAACATTACAACTTTTATACCGATGCCCAGATAGCAACGGCTTTTGGCAAATTATCGGGCGAGTTTCAATACCGTCGCCTGTTTAACGATAACCGCCAGATAAACCTGCGTGTGTATGCCGGTATGTTTATGTACCGTGGCACAAATTCAGAGTTTTTCAGTTTTGGGTTAGAC
>JAZKDS010000144.1:11013-12566 GCA_040387455.1 Bacteroidota bacterium | reverse complement strand
TGGCCGAAGCGAAACCAACGGGCTTTTCAGCCAGCAGTTTATTATGGCCGAGGGCGGATTCAAGTCACAACTCGACACCCGTTTTGCCAACCAGTGGATGACCACCGTAAACGGAAGCTTTAACGTGTGGAACTGGATTGAAATTTATGGCGATGCCGGCCTTATGAAAAGCAAATATACCGATACCAAATTTGTATATGACAGTGGCATACGCCTTAACCTGGTTACTGATTATTTTGAGCTGTACTTCCCGGTATATTCCAGCAACGGCTTTGAGCCGGGCAATGGCAATTATGGCGAAAAAATACGCTTTGTAGTAACGCTTTCGCCGGGCACACTGTTAAGCTTGTTTACCAGAAGGTGGTTGTAATATTAATCCGTAATCTCAATCCATAGTTCTCTTGGCCCTCTGTCAAATCCATTTGCGGTAATATTGGTTATAAATATTTCATCTCCGGATTTTAGCTTGTCAATTTCTATCCTGGCTATAGTATCCATAACATCGCCTTTTACAAAAATTTCCTTTTCGACACCTTTCTTTCCTGCAACAAAAAATGTAAAGCTATTTACCTTACCATCAAATACACTTTCAAAGTGACCCTCCAGCCCGGTGACGTCATAGCTGTAATTCTCAAATTTAAAACCTATCTTACCCTTTTTAAGTTCCTCTTTTGTCAAGGTTAATTTACAGGAATCATCATTGCAATATTTGCCATTAATGGTGCCAAGGGCATTGCCCATCCCCTTAAGTTCATAAATCTTTTGCTCACGCAGGGTATCTCCATTTTGCATTACCGCTGTAATCCCCAGTTTTGCATCGCAATATTTAGAAAAACGCCAGCTATAGTTACCTAAGCTATCTAATTTAATGAGTGTCTCAGGTGCTGTAACTTCAAAAGATTTCGCTCCCGGTACCGCTATTTTAATATGATTTGCAATACCAAAGTAAACCACGTTAGCTTTTTCTAAAGATACCACGCTTATGTTCTTGTCCTGCGCATAAGCGGATAATGAAATAAATAGAACTAACAGGCCTGTGAGGGTTTTCATCATTATAAGATTTTACGCTAAAATAGTTATTTAACTCATCACGGCACTACACAAAGAAATCAATCCGAATAAATACACAAAACACATTTTTTCAGCACATTCGTTATCCATAATTTACTAACACATTATTTAAATTTTGTTTTATTGCTAAAAATGCAATTCAAATTTATGCTACAACATTATGATATGTCGTAGTTTTGATTAAATTTGTATTTCGCTCAACACTCTTAGCTATGACAGGTACCGAAACAAAACAGGCGTTATCTTTTACAGATTTTAAAGCCGAAGTACTTAATGATTATAAAATTGCCACTACCAGCCGTGAGGCCAGCCTTCTGGGTCGCCGCGAAGTATTAACGGGCAAGGCCAAGTTTGGCATCTTTGGCGATGGTAAAGAAGTACCGCAGCTGGCTATGGCCAAAGCGTTTAAAAATGGTGACTTCCGTTCGGGCTATTACCGCGACCAGACCTTTATGATGGCCATTGGCGAACTTACCATACAA
>JAZKDS010000144.1:9667-11002 GCA_040387455.1 Bacteroidota bacterium | reverse complement strand
CCAGATGGGCGGGCATTTTGCCACGCACAGCCTTGACGAGAACGGCAACTGGAAAAACCTTACACAACAAAAAAACTCAAGTTCAGATATATCGCCTACTGCAGGGCAAATGCCTCGTTTGTTAGGTTTGGCGCAGGCCAGCAAAATATATCGCAATGTGCGCGGTATAGATGCAACTAACTTTTCTGATAACGGTAACGAAATTGCATGGGGTACCATAGGCAATGCCAGCACCAGCGAAGGCTTGTTTTTTGAAACCATAAATGCCGCCGGGGTACTGCAGGTACCTATGGTTATGAGCGTTTGGGATGATGATTACGGCATATCGGTACATGCACGCCACCAGACTACTAAAGAAAACATATCTGAAATTTTAAAAGGCTTTCAGCGCGATGAGAATGGCAAAGGATATGAAATTATCCGTGCCAAAGGCTGGGATTACCCTGAACTTGTTGCTGCTTATGAAAAAGCTGCTAAAATTGCCCGTGAAGAGCACGTACCGGTTTTAATACATGTGTACCAGCTTACGCAGCCACAGGGGCACTCTACATCCGGGTCGCATGAGCGTTATAAAAATGCCGACCGCCTGGCTTGGGAAGGTGAGTTTGACTGTATTATCCAAATGAAAAAATGGATTACAGACAATAATATTGCACCACAGGAAGAGCTTGATGCTATTGATGCTAAGGCAAAAACCGATGTGCTTGAAGCTAAAAAAGCAGCCTGGTCTGCCTACCAAAATCCTATTAAAGAAGAACGCAACGGCCTTGTAGCCCTACTTAAAAGTATAGCTGCCGGCAGCGATAATGGTGTGTTTATAGAAAAACATATTAATGAGCTTACCGGCATAAAAGAACCCATGCGCAAAGATGCGCTGGTTGCAGCCCGAAAAGTACTTCGCCTTGTGGTAAAGGAAAACGGCAAACATGCCCTTAGCGCCTGGATTAAAAATTACATTGAAGATATTCAGCCAAAATACAGCTCGCACCTGTATTCGCAAAGCGATAAAAACATATTTACCGTTGCACCGGTAGCGCCAGATTATGGCGATACGCCAGAGGATGCAGATGGCCGTATGATTATGCGTAACAATTTTGACGCACTGTTTGCCAAGTACCCCGAAGCACTTGTTTTTGGAGAAGACTGTGGTAACATTGGCGACGTAAACCAGGGGCTTGAAGGCCTTCAGGAAAAATATGGCGATTTTAGGATATGCGACGCGGGTATCCGCGAGGCTACCATTATGGGCCAGGGCATTGGTATGGCCATGCGTGGCCTGCGCCCCATTGCCGAGATTCAATACCTTGATTACCTGCTATATGCATTGCAAATAAT
>JAZKDS010000144.1:0-9657 GCA_040387455.1 Bacteroidota bacterium | reverse complement strand
CTCCTATGGGTATGATTGTTAATGCCGTAAGGGGTATTAATGTTTTAGTACCAAGAAACATGACAAAGGCAGCAGGTTTTTATAATACCCTCATGGAAACTGACGAACCTGCACTGGTCATTGAGTGCCTTAACGGTTACCGCCTTAAAGAAAAAATGCCGGTTAACCTGGGTGAGTTTAAAACACCTATTGGCGTGGTAGAAACCATTAAAGAAGGTACAGATATTACATTGGTGTCTTATGGTTCTACCCTGCGCCTTGTAGAGCAGGCAGCAAAAGAATTGCAGGAAGTAGGCATTAATGCCGAAATTATAGATGTACAGTCGTTATTGCCGTTTGATGTTAACCACGATATTGTAAAAAGCGTAGCCAAAACAAACAGGCTATTAGTAATTGACGAAGATGTTCCGGGTGGCGGATCGGCATACATACTACAGCAAATAATTGATGTACAGGATGCATACAAACACCTTGACAGCAAACCCGATACATTGGCCGCTAAAGAGCACCGACCTGCTTATGCTACTGATGGCGATTACTTTAGCAAACCATCTGTAGAAGATATTTTTGAAAAAGTATACGGCATTTTTAATGAGGCGAAACCAAACGAGTTCCCGGAGCTGTATTAAGGTTCAGGATTCCATGTCGACCGTAGCGCAGCGGAGACATCTCATATTATATAAAAACGGTTCACTTTAAAGTGAACCGTTTTTGTTTTCACGTATAGTGAAAAACTGTGGTTGAAAACTGTAATCTGCCAACTGCACTGAATACTGAACTACTTTTTATACTCCTTTACCCCTGCTTTTACAGCCACATCAAGGTTATTTTGTGTGGGCGGTATAGGGCAAGAGTAATCGTGATTATAAGCACAATAAGGATTATAAGCTGCATTAAAATCAATTTGCATGGTATCGCCTTTAGGCAGCCTCATGTCAATATAACGGCCACCGGCATAGCTGCCTTCGCCATTTGTATTATCAGTAAACGGCAAAAACAGGTAATCTTTATACTCTTCAATTTTTATCAGGTCAGGACTTTGAAATATATCAAGCTTACAGGCCTTTCCGTTAAGGGTAAAGCTCAGTTCGCCATACTTTACATACTTTGCCTTGCGTCCGGTGGTAGTTGCCATATAAAAAGGCTTTTCATTAGGGGTACGCTTAAACTTTGCTGTAACACAGTAATCTATATTTACAGCATAAAAATCAAGGGCTTTAAAAGTCTTTAAATCTTCTTTAGTCAGCGGCGATTTTTTAGGATCGGCATACTCCTCATTAAGTTTCTTCTGGGCCGCTGTAGATGCGGCTTCACTGCACACCTGTGCGTTTATAAAACCGGTTATCAGTATGGTCGCAATTGCAAAAATTCTCTTCATAATCAAAATAGTAATTTTTACAAAAATAGGAAATTGGGTTTATTATAAATAAGTATTTATTTACAGATGCATGGTGCAACACTTTTTTATGATTTGTACCTTTGCGGCAAAACGCACCCCAAACCATGCTCCAGCAGGCTTTTTCGCGCTACATAAACAACTTCCGCGGTTTTTCGCGAGAGGTATGGATACTTACAATAATTACATTCATTAACCGTGCGGGAGTAATGGTGCTGCCCTTTCTTACCAAGTACCTTAACGAAGAACTTCGTTTTGACCTTAATGATGTGGGCACCATAATGGTGTTTTTTGGGCTGGGCTCTATGGCAGGATCATGGATAGGCGGAAAATTGTCTGATAAAATAGGGTTTTATAAAGTAATGGTTTTTAGCCTGTTTACCAGCGGCCTTATATTAATAGCCATACAGCAGGTAACCAGTTTTTGGGGCTTATGCCTGGCTATGTTTACAGTAATGATGGTGGCCGACATGTACCGCCCAGCCATGTTTGTATCCATCCGCACCTATGCAAAACCCGAGAACCGCACCCGTGCCATGACACTTGTAAGGGTGGCCATAAACCTGGGGGTATCGGCAGGCCCTGCCCTAGGCGGATTGATTATCCTTAACCTGGGATATAAAGGCTTGTTTTGGGTAGATGGTACCTCGTGCATAGTAGCCATATTATTGTTTTTCATACTTGTAAAGGAAAAGAAAAAAGCAGAAGACCTTAGCCCACCGCTGCCCGAAGCCGCTACCGTAAAATCAGCTTTTCATGACGGGCCTTTTCTTATATTCCTGTATTGTAGCTTTATAATTGCAGTGGTATTTTTTCAGCTGTTTACTACCCTGCCCCTTTACCATAGTGTGCAATACAACTGGAATGAGGCTGACACCGGGCTTCTTATGTCGCTCAACGGACTTATGATTTTCTTTTTAGAAATGCCCATAGTGGGCTTTATGGAACGCAAAAATGTACCAAAAATAAAGATAATACTTTGGGGTTCAATACTTATGGCGCTGGCATTTTTCTCTTTGCTTGCTAATGCATGGGCGGGTATACTGCTGGTAAACATGTTGTTTTTAACCGTGGGCGAAATGCTTTGTTTTCCATTTTCTAACTCATTTGCACTGGGCCGTGCACCACGCGGCCAGGAAGGCCGCTATATGGCACTCTACACCATGACGTTTAGCCTGGCACATATTTTTAGTGCTAAAACCGGTATGTTTATTATTAACGCCTGGGGCTATCAGGTTAACTGGGCCGTTTGGGGTATTGCCGCGCTTACCGCAGTTGCCACCTGCATGTACCTGCATCGCAAACTCATACAAGCTTAAATACCACATTTACAAATAGTAAGCCACACAATCGTGTGGCTTTTTTTATTACTTTTAGAGTTACTATACACTAACAAACTAATTTTTTCGTTATTTAACTATAAAAATAGTTGCGTAACTATAAAAATAGTTTTAAGTTTGAATTATAAAATAATCATCATGCAAAAGCTGACAAATAAAGAAGAAGAGATAATGCATATTTTATGGAAGCTTGAAAAAGCGTTTGTAAAAGATGTGCTTAACGAAATAAGCGATGATAAACCGCATTACAACACTCTTAGCACCATAATCCGTAATCTGGAAGATAAGGGCTATGTGGGGCACACAGCTTTTGGCAACACACACCAGTACCACCCTGTGGTTACTAAAGAAGATTACCGTAAAGGTTTTATGAGCAATGCCATTGAGAATTACTTCAACAATTCTTATAAGAGCATGATTTCTTTTTTTGCTAAAGAAGAAAAAATAAGCGCCGAAGAGCTACGCGAAATTTTAAACATGATCGAAAAAAAGAAATGATATGGAAACATTTATCATTTACCTTATAAAAGCATCAGGGCTTGTAGTGCTGTTTTATACTGCCTATTACCTGCTGCTTAAAAAAGAAACCTTTTTTACACCCAACCGTTGGTTTTTACTATCGGGTCTTGTTACATCGGCAATTTTACCGTTAATAGAGTTTACTAAAACAATATGGGTAGCACCCCGGCCGGCTTTACCCCTATCTGCTGCTAATTTGCAAAGGATTTTACAGTATACCGATATCATAAAACAAGAACAGCCCGAAATTACCCTTATTGATATTGTATTAGGTATTTACTGTGCCGGAATGTTGCTTTGCCTGGCCCGCCTTATTACTGATGTATCTTTTATAAAAGAAATTATTACTGCAAATAAAGCAGTAAAACAAGGTAAATTCAGGCTTATAGATTCGCCACAGGCAGAATCGCCATTTTCATTCTTTAATTATATAGTCTATAACGCAGCAAGCCTGCAGCCACAGGAACTGGAAAGTATACTGGCACATGAAAAAGTACACAGCACCCAGCGCCATAGCGCCGATATGATTATAGGCCAGCTATTTTGTGTAGTGTTTTGGTTTAATCCGTTTGTATGGCTGTACAAAAAAGCCATTGCACAAAACCTTGAGTTTATTGCCGATGCAGGCGCCACTAATCAGGTGCAGGATGCTGTGGCATATCAAAAAACGCTTTTAAAAATAACAATGCAGCCAGCGTGCATTGCAATCACCAATCATTTTTATCAATCATTAATCAAAAAACGAATCATTATGTTAAACAAAGAAAAATCTAAAACAAGCAGTTCCTGGAAATATGCACTTGTGCTTCCGGCGCTGGCTGCCTTTATGCTGGCATTTCAGGTAAAAGTTGTAGCACAGGAAAAAGCCGCAGTACATAAAAGCAATGACCTTATTATGGTTCAGGAAATAACCAAAGACACTAAGGACAGCGAACTTGAGGAAAACAAAAAACTGTTTAAACAGGAGTTTGACGCCGATGTTACCATTAGTAATGTAGCGCGAAACGGCAAAAGCGAAATTACAGCCATTACTGTAGATATAAACCTTAAAGGCGGACAAAAAAAATATAACGTAAAAGGCAAAAAGCCTATAGAAACTTTTGAAATTGTTTTAGAACGCGATGCTAATGGTTCTATTAACGCAAAAGTGGGTACTCCGGCCAGTATAGAGCAGCATACTGCAGTGCTTGCTCTGCCCGGCAATGCTGTTTATGCCGATACCATAGTGTATACCAAAAACCATCAAATTATAGAACCTATATCCGTCTCTACTGCTTATGCGGTAAATGGCCCAAGCAGCAATGTAGCCTTAAACTTAGGAAATACTGATGCTCTTGTAGTAATAAACGGTATTAAATATATATCGGGTCAGGAAATAAAGCTGCCTGCCGGCCAGCAAATTACAAGCATTACAACACTTAACAACAAAGAAGGTAAAGCAAAATACGGCAAAGAAGGTAAAAAAGGCGTGGTAGAAATTACATCGGCGACTACAGGAATTGCTTACAGCTATGTTATGCCAAGGGATACTAAAGTTGGCGATTTGTCAATTAATACCGGAGAAAATACTTTAGAATTTAACTGGGAAAATTTTACCAGTAAAGACATAGCTTATGCTATGGAGCAATTAAACGGCGTAAACATTCAGTTAGACAATAATGATTTTATGAGTCTTGAACTAAGGGAACGTGCCAACATAATGCTGGAAGACATTTTCTCTGAAAATGGTGCTGAAAAGGCAGAAGCCAAAAAAGCAAAAGCATTTAGCGAAGTGGAAAAAAGAAAGGCTGAACTTGAACAAACAAGAGCCGGGCTCGAGAAAAAAAGAGCAGCTGCTGAAAAAGAACGCAAAAAAGCAGAAGAGATAAGAAGAGCAAGAAAAGCAAAACAATAATTTGAGTTAGTTATTAATTGTTGCTACCCCGGGGCAGCTGTTGTTAAGGCTGCCCTATAACTAATATTACATTAAAATACCCAAGCATTATGGAAAATCTTATTGTATACATAGCCAAAGCCTGCGGGCTTACTGCAATGTTTTATGTGGCATATTATATCCTGCTGCGCAAAGAAACATTTTTTAGGGCTAACCGCTGGTTTTTACTTGTGGGCATGTTTACAGCCATACTATTGCCGCTTGTGGTATTTACTAAAACGGTATGGATAACCCCTGAGCCTGTAGAAGCAATTGACATTTCTCAATTTGGCAATATAACTGTAGTACAGGCAACACCTGTGCCCAAATTTGAAATAAACTGGTGGTATGTGGCAGCTGCCATATATGCCTGCGGTGCTGCACTATTGCTCATAAGGCTGCTAACCGATTTTAAAAAGGTATTTAGCCTGTTTAAAGGCCAAAACATAATAACAGCCGGCCGCTATAAATTTATCGACTCTGAGGCCGCTAAATCACCATTCTCGTTCTTTAATTACATCGTTTTTAACTCCTCTGCATTACATCCTGATGAACTACAGGGTATACTAAGCCACGAAAAAGTGCACAGCAGGCAGCGCCACTCTGTAGATATGATTGTGGCACAATTGTTTTGTGCAGCCTTTTGGTTTAACCCTGTTGCATGGTTATATAAAAAAGCAATATCTCAAAATCTTGAATTTATTGCCGATGCTGAGGCTATAAAACATGTAGATGATATTACTAATTACCAAAAAACATTATTAAAAATAACATTACAACCATCCGGCAGCACTATTACAAGTCATTTTTATCAATCATTAATAAAAAAACGAATTGTCATGCTTAACAAACCTAAATCAAAAAAACAAAATTCATTAAAATACATCCTCATAATACCTGCGCTGGCTGCATTTATGATCTTTTTTCAGGTAGATGTAGTAGCCCAGGAAAGAACTACAGAAGACAGCGCCCAAATGCAGGATCCTGATAATTCAGATTCGGTTATCATTACTAAATACCTAAAAGATGATGCCCTTACACATCACGCCGAATTTCTTTCTAAAACATACGGTGTTACTGTAACTCTTGATAATGTTACCCGTAACGATGAAGGCTACATAACTGGCATTAAGGCAGAAGTAACTGGTGGTATGGGCAAAAATGTGGTAAACAAAAAATATGAAATAAAAGGCAAAAAGCCTATTGGCAGCTTTATGCTTACCATAAGCAAAAAAGGTGACGTAATTGAAGCCGCCTTTACCAGCGAACCCTTCTGGCCTAAAGAGAAAATTGTATTAGGATCTTATGACGAAAGCATTACTGCAAAAACACCCGAAGATTATAAAGAAATACTTATAGTTATTGATGGTGTTAAACAGCCAAAGGGTAAAGATGCAATGAAAGCGATACAAGCTACAGATATTGAGTCGATAACCATTTTAAAAGGCGCTGCCAATAAATATGGCGAAGACGGCAAAAAAGGGGTTATGGAAGTAACTATAAAAAAAGCCGATAGCAAAAGCGAGACATCTGTTACAAGTAGTGGTGTATCTTTTACAGATAACGCGCTTTATGTAATAGATGGGGTTAGAAAGACAAATGAAAATGCACTGAATGACGTTGATGCTAATAGCATCGAATCTATTACTATACTTAAAGATAAAAGTGCTGTAAGTATATATGGAGATGAAGGTAAAAATGGAGTTATCATTATTACTACAAAAGCTCGCAATAAATATAATTTAGATAAATCGCCATCTCAAATATTTAAAGAGAATAACAGCCGTAAGCCATCATATGTTACTGTTGTTACCACACAATCTGTTACTCCAGATGGTAAAACAAGCGACAAAAAAACATCATGGGCAGCAGAGGGTGCTGTACAAATTAATGGTTCAAAAGAAAATGGTGGCAAAAACATGGATTTTAAACTGGCAGATGATGGAGACAGCGGCTTTTTAGTACTCAAAAAGTCAACCAATGCAGACCTTGATTATTATGCAGAGATATTACTTAAAAACAACCTGATTTTTAAATATTCTGGTGTAAAACGAAATAGTGATGGTGAGATTATCAAGATAAAAATAGAGCTTAAGGAAAAAGATAAAAAAGATAAAGCATCGGCCGTTTTTGAAAACGACAAAGGCATATCTAATATATATGTAGGCAAAAAAAGTGGACTATTAATTGTATCGGGCCAATAACTACAAACATAATTTATTCTTAAAAGGCTGCTTTTCAAGGCAGCCTTTTATTATTTTTGAATACACCAAAAACGTTAAGCCATGTTTAAACTATTAGCAAAACTCAACAAGTGGCTGCTGCCCAATTATACTAAGGAACAGCTGGACCTTACACGGGCTACAAAAATGCAAAAAGCCATTGTAGCCTGGAAATATTATGTAACCACGCGTGCTGTAGATTAATATACTAACGGGGCATATACCTCACGTGGGGCAATTTTTTCGCGGCCTTTTAAAAAAGACAGCTCCATTAAAAAATTGCATTGCACCACTACCCCACCCAAACGTTCCACAAGTTCACACAGGGCTTTTGCAGTTCCACCGGTTGCCAGTACGTCATCATGTATTACAACGCGTTCTCCGGGTCTTACAGCGTCTGTATGTATCTCAAGTGTGTCTGTACCATATTCCAGCTCATATGTAGCTTTAAATGTGTCAAACGGTAATTTCCCGGGCTTACGCACCGGTACAAAACCGGCATTAAGCTCATGGGCCAATAGTGTTGCAAAAAAGAAAGCCCTGCTTTCTGCCCCTACCACCTTATCTATATTACGGCCTCGCAGCCCATTTATAAGTAAAGCCATACATTCTCGCACCGCTTCGGGGTTCGCAAGTAATGGTGTTATATCTTTAAATACAATTCCGGGTTTCGGAAAATCCTGAATGTCACGTATATACTGATTAAGTGTCATTTTTTTTGAATTATTTGTGGGTTAACGCTTGCAATTTAAGCAAAAGTATCTATATTTGCACCCGCAATAAGGTTATGAAATATATGTAAATATAAAGTAACCAAACAGCAAAACGGCCTCGTGGCGCAACTGAATAGCGCACTTGATTACGGCTCAAGAGGTTACTGGTTTGAATCCAGTCGAGGTCACAAGAGTTTAAACACTAAACGATGTAAAACCCGCTGAAATAGCTAACAAGCTATATTTCAGCGGGTTTAATTTTTAATTCATCGTTTATATGTATTTAAATTCAAGCCCTTTTGACCCAGCTTTTGACACACAAAAAATCTACGTGTCAGTAACTACAAAATTTAAAATCCGGGAAGATCTTAAGCGCAAAGACAAACTTTGCCCGGTCTATCTATTTATTACCGGAGACAGTAAACGCGAAAGGATCAATCTTAAAATTCTTATCTCAGCAAAAAATTGGGACAATAGGAACCAGGCCATCAAGCCGGTCGATAAAGTCCATCAACAAGCTAATGCGGTTATCGATCACCTGAAGGGCCAGATAGGTTTTTTCAAGTCTCAATACATGATAGACGGCAAACAAATAACCCCTGCCCTATTAGCGAAGGAAATTTTTGGAATGGCCGAGCGTAGCAACTTCATAGCCTTTTTTAAGATTGAGCTTAAAGAGGACCGGTCACTAAAAAAAGGCACCAGGCGCAGGTACGAAACAATTATCAATAAACTGGAAGCTTTCTCTGATTTCATAGCTTTTAGCGAAATTAACGAGCGGTACCTTGAGAGGTTCAGGAATCACCTTTATAAGATGGGCAACAACACCAATACGGTAAACTCAAACATGATGGCCATCAAAAAATATTTGCGCAGGGCAAAGAAAGACGGCATTAAAATTCCTTTAGACCTTGACGACGTTAAAGTGGGGGCAATTGTAGGCAACAGGGAGGCATTAATTCCTGCGGAAGTAAAATCTATTATGAATTTTTATTACGACTCGCCTATCGACTCTACAATGAATATTGTTGCCGGCTACTTTCTGTTTTCCTGCTTTGCAGGCTTACGGATCTCTGACGTTTTAAAACTTAGGAGATGCGATATAAGGTCGGGCCAGTTTTCTATGGTGCAGACCAAGACCGGGAAATCTCAAACACTAACTTTAAACAAACTGGCTTCGAGGGTATTTGAGCACAATCCGCACCTGTTTGAAAAAACATTTGCAGACAGTAACATTAACATTACCCTGAAGGAGCTGGCCAAGGTGTGTAAAATAGAGAAGCATCTTACCTTTCACGTGGCCAGGCACACCTTTGCTACAAACTTCCTGCGTTCAGGAGGGAAGGTAGAGCACCTTCAGCAGTTACTTGGCCACTCAAAAATAGCCACCACAATGCTGTATGTACACCTGCTATCGGAAGAATCAAATGCAGAAATGTTTAAACTTGATAGATTATTTGAATGATACGGTTTCAATCTCGACCTCGAATAGATCCGGGCGCACTTCTGTTTTCTGTAGCGATTGCACCAGGTGATTGTTGCCATAGGCATGCAC
>JAZKDS010000143.1:0-4110 GCA_040387455.1 Bacteroidota bacterium | reverse complement strand
ATATCCATTTTAGCAATTAACTGGCTGTTAGTTTCTTCATCAAGAAAAGCGGCAAGCCCACTCTCTACCGAAAAACCATAAAATTCATCTTCTCCCAGGTCTTTAAGCTCTTCTTCGGTAAGGTCATCTGTTAGCGCCAATATCCATTTTGTAGCATCTTCAGGTCGGAATTTAATTTTTGCATAAGCTACACGATGGTGCAACTTGTCAATCTCCGCCACATAAATATACACCGGGTATTTGTCAGGCTCTACGGTACGGCTAAAAGGCTGTTGCCCATCGGTAAAAAATGGATCTGATGCTATTATACGTCCTGTAGGCAGGTTAATATCGCCTATATGTATTTCCACCAATTCCTGCGCGCTCATTTCGGCATAAAGGTCATAGGGCATTTCAAAATTGTCTTTATTTTCCATAATATGTTGTTTTTATGCATTTAAAATTAAGCAAAACCCGGGCAGGGGGAGGGGCTTTTATAAAATTTTTAACCGAGGCTTAGCCTTCAGTTGCCTCAAAGCTGCCATTTACGTACAAAAAGAGCTGTGTGTTAACACTGTGCTTAGTTACGGTAATAAGCCTATAGCCAAAAGTACCGCTGTAAATTTCTATAGCTGAAGCCTCTTTTTTTACCTGAAATGATGTGGCGAGAGTTGTATATTGGGTTACGTTTCCTCTTCTGCATACATCTGGCATGTGGTAATGTCCGCAAAAAATGTACACTTCATTCGGAGCCTGTTGTAATATGGCTTCAACGGCTTCGCGGTTTTTTAACGGGTAAATAGCATCCATGCCTGTGCTAAAGCCTAAAACAGGATGGTGAATAAATACTATGATTTTTTTTGAGCAGCTTATCTGGTTTTTAAACCAGGCACATTGTACATCATCTATTTTTGAAGAAGAAGAATCAAGGTAAATATATTTATAAGTGCTGTCTTCAAAAGAATAATATAAGGCGTTTTTGTCGGCTGATGGCTGTTTATAATATTTAGCCGCTTCGGCATAAGTATCATGATTGCCCATAATCGCTCTAAAACCGGGATTAAAGTTTTCAAGACGATTAAAAAACCATTCATACTCACTGGTTTCAGTAATATCACCTCCAAAAACAAGGCTCTCGACATTATGCTGCGCAATATCGTTAAGCACCAGCTGAAGGTTATGACGTGCATCAATACCAAATAATCCGGGTGTTTTATCGCCTAGATGTGTGTCTGTAATAAAGGCTATTGTTGTTTGCATGATGTAAGATAATTGCTACATTAAAGGTACAAAAAAAAGCGCCGGAATTACGTATTCCGGCGCTTTGATTTATGTTAAATGAACGATTACAGCTTGTGCATGTTACTTGCCAGGGTTTCTATAAATTTAGTTATAGGACCTTTAATCATCATGGCCATCATGGCATTAAATTCACCTTCAAAATGGAGTTGTACATCACATACATTATCACCTGCTTCTGTAATATCGCCTTTAAGGGTAAATGGCAGTTTATCGCTTGCAGCACCTAAAACCACTTTGTTTGGCGCCTGTTTTTCTTTAAGTTTCAGCTTAATTTCGGGCATGCCTTTAAGTGCAAATATGAAAGATTCTTCGCCGGTTACCTCAAATTTTGCAATATTATTGGGCATAAGCCTTTCAAAATTGCGCACATCGGTTAAGGCGTCAAATATATATTGTGCCGGTTTTTGAACAGTAACTTTAGGGCTTTGTAAATTCATTTATTATGTTATTTTCTTTTTCCGAACAATTTTTCAACTTGTTTTTTAGCCATTTCATTTGAAATGTAGACAAGATTAGCATTTGTTTTATCGGCCGAACAAGATATAGTTAAAATTGGACTGCCTAAAAATTTACTAAACTTTAACCACACAAAATGATTAGGTAGCTCAAGCATAATGGCTTCTTTAGGCATATCTTTAAAGCCTTGTTCAATCGTAGCATATAAATCATTAAATGTATTATCTACATCCTCAAAAGAAAAACTTCTGTATTCATCAAATGTTTTGTATGCCGCGTCACGATAGCGAATTGTATAGGTATTGCCTGATTTTGTCATTTCAGCTTCAAGAGGGGCGCCAAATTGCTGAGCTTTACCTATAACTTCAGATTTGGTTGGTTCAACTTTTTTAAGTTGGGCAAAAGATGTTATTGATAAGAATAACATAATTAATAGAGCGATTTTTTTCATGTCCTGTTAATTTTACGATTTATTTTTGTCAAATTTAGATAAATTTTGAAACAAAGCAAGTAAATAAGAAAAAAATAAATCTAATAATAGAATATTTTATCCTTCTTGTCCCCACGTAGACGGGTTTTTTCTCCACTCTTTAAGTGTTTCCTGCTCTTTTTCAGTAATATATTGTTTAGCAACTGCTTCGTCAAGCAAGCTGTCATAGTTGCCAAGCGTATGCAGGTTTACGTTAGCTTTTTTAAAGTTTTCTACAGATATATCAAACCCATATGTAAATATGGCAACCATACCTTTTACGTTAGCTCCTGCGGCTTTAAGTGCCTCAACGGCCATTAGGCTGCTGTTACCTGTGCTAATAAGGTCTTCAACCACTACCACGTTCTGGCCTTTTTGTAAAAAGCCTTCAACCTGATTTTGGCGTCCATGCTTTTTAGGTTCAGGGCGCACATATACAAAGGGTAACCCCATGTATTCAGCAACCAGAATACCTATGCCTATGGCGCCTGTGGCTACACCGGCAATAACATCGGGTTTTCCAAATTCTTTCTCAATATGTTTACTAAATTCTTCCCTGATATAATTTCTTATAGGTGGAAATGAGAGTGTTATCCTGTTATCGCAATAAATAGGCGATTTCCATCCGGAAGCCCATGTAAAAGGATTTGAAGGATTTAATTTAATTGCGTTTATTTGTAAAAGCAATTCGGCTGTTTTTTTAGCGGTGTCTGTATTGAAAATCATATTGCAAATGTATAAAGTTTTTGTAAACGATAAGCCTCTTTTTTTAACCAATAGAGTTGAAAAAGAAACCGACTTCCAGACCTTCTTACTGGATAGTATTGATTTTGAACAGCTTATAACTAAGATGTTTAATAACAAAATTGAAAAGGCACACCTTTATCATCCAGATGAAAAGGCTGCCCTTAAAGTCCTTAAAGAAAAGGTTCCTGTAGCAAAAGCGGGTGGAGGCCTTGTGTATAATAAAAATGGCGAAGTGCTTTTTATCTTCCGTAACGGTAAGTGGGACCTGCCTAAGGGCGGTATTGAAAAAGGCGAAGACATTGAAGACACGGCCATGCGCGAAGTAGAGGAGGAGACCGGTGTAAAAGGCCTTAAGATTATTAATAAGCTGCAAAAAACATATCATGTTTTTAAGCGAAACGGTACGTATAAGCTAAAGCAAACACATTGGTTTGAAATGAAAACCAATTATGATGGCGTGCTTACCGGGCAGGCAAATGAGGGAATTGAAAAGGTAGCCTGGCTAAATCCAGATGAAATTAAGTTGGCCCTTAAAAACTCTTATGAGAATATTAAGCTGCTTTTTGAAGAAGAAAAAGTAGAAAGATAGTTTTTTAATGTGCTGATAGTTAAAGATTTGTTTTTGATTTTTAAATTTTTTAAAAATTTATTTGGAAAATTAAAAACTTGTCCCTTACATTTGCAGCAAGTTCTTTTAGAATTTATTCTTATCCAGAAAGACCGAGGGATTTGACCCTATGACGTCTTGGCAACCTGTCACACTTGTGTGATAAGGTGCCACATTCAACCACGCCTAACGGCGCGGACAGATAAGTTAAGAAAATCGTAGATAATACTTCAAAAATATTAGATGCCTTTCTGACTTGTCGGGAAGGCATTTTTGTTTTATGCACTTTCCGGCACTGGATTTAGGATAGTTTTTAACCAGGACTATTGAAAATTTAAAACCTAAAATCTCAAAAAATGAAAGAGCAAACTGCAATCCTGAACAACCTGCCAATTGACCCGTTAACCGGAAGCATTTCGGTGCCTATTTACCAAACATCAACTTTTGTACAAGATGCCCCGGGCGTTCATAAAGGTTTTGATTATGCCCGTAGTAACAACCCAACCCGTAAAGTACTTGAAGATACTATTGCTCAGTTAGAGAATGGTAC
>JAZKDS010000142.1:4889-8555 GCA_040387455.1 Bacteroidota bacterium | reverse complement strand
GAGCATGTATGTTAATAAAGATTCTGATAAGCAAATGGCCCGTAAGGGAGATGCACGCATAACATCTGTAGGCACCCAACTACGCAAAACAAGCCTTGATGAGTTTCCTCAGTTCTGGAATGTTTTAAAGGGTAATATGTCTATAGTTGGGCCAAGGCCACACATGACGGTTCAAAATGCGCAGTATCAGGAAATTATTAATAACTACCTGGTAAGGCAGCTTATTAAACCCGGAATTACCGGATGGGCACAGGTTAATGGATACCGAGGAGAGATTGAAACAGACCTTGATATTAAAAACAGGGTAACTTATGATATTTGGTATCTTGAAAACTGGAGCTTTTTCCTGGATGTAAAAATTATTTATCTTACCGTTTGGAACATCTTTAAGGGGGAGGATAAGGCTTATTAACATTAGAAAATAAGGCTATGCAGGATTCAATGATATGGATTTCATCTCCACATCCTTCGGGGGCAGAGCAAAAATATATAGATGACGCATTTAACACAAGGCGACTTCTTACACTTGGTGAAAATGTAGACGGCTTTGAAGCCGATATTGAAAAATATCTTGGAAACAATGTGCATGTGGCGGCCCTAAGTTCTGGAACAGCCGCCATACACATGGCTTTAGTGCTTTTAGATGTAGGCCCGGGAGACGAAGTAATTTGCCAGTCTCTTACTTTTGCGGCATCTGCTAATCCTGTAGTTTATTTAGGGGGTACTCCTGTTTTTGTAGACAGCGAGCCGCAAACCTGGAATATATGCCCTGATGCTTTAGAATCGGCCATAAAAAACCGCATTGCGGCTGGTAAACAGCCCAAAGCTATTGTAGCTGTACATGCGTATGGTATGCCTTATAAAGTTAGGGAAATAAGGGAACTGGCCGATAAATATGGTATTCCTGTAGTAGAAGATAGTGCCGAAGCCTTAGGTAGTGCTTATTATAGCCAAAAGTGCGGCACTTTTGGCGATTTATCCATACTTTCTTTTAACGGTAATAAAATTATTACAACTTCTTCGGGAGGTGTTTTGGTTAGTAAAAGTGCTGAAATGAAGCAACGTGCTATCTTTTTAGCCAGTCAGGCTAAAGATGCTGCGCCACATTATCAGCATTCTCAAATAGGCTACAATTACCGCATGAGCAATGTGCTGGCCGGTATAGGCCGTGGCCAGGCAGAAGTGCTGGAAGAGCGTATAATTCAACGCCGTAGTAACCATGATTTTTATAAAAATTTGTTTGCCCCAATACATGGGGTTTCTGCTTTTACATCTATAGATGATGAGGCATTTTTTAGTAACTACTGGTTAACGGCTGTGGTTTTAGAAAACAATGGAGACAATATGTCTTTAATGCAGCATTTACTGCTTGATAGTATAGATTCTCGACCTGTATTTAAGCCCTTACATTTACAGCCTGTGTTTAGCCAATGCCTTTACTTTGGGGGTAACCGTGCCGAAACCATTTTTAACTCAGGCCTTTGCCTGCCTTCAAGTTCAAATTTAAGCGCAGAACAAAAAGAGCGTATTGAGCAAAGTGTATATAAATGGGATAAGGCGGTTTAGTTTTTGATTTTTTGAAAATAAATAAAGAGCGTATCTAATATTAGATTAATGGTAAAAAGGGCTTTTGATATTTTTTTTGCACTTATAGGCCTTTTGCTTGCAGGGTGGATTATTACACTGCTTTTTATTTTAACCTGTATTGATACAGGCAGGAACGGGATATTTACACAAAAAAGAATTGGTCAATATGGCAAGCCGTTTGTTATTTATAAACTAAGGAGTATTGCTGCTATAACCCCGGAAGGCAAATGGCAGATAACAAAGTTAGGAAGGTTTATGCGTAAATATAAGCTTGATGAATTACCGCAGTTTTTTAATATTTTAAGAGGTGATATGAGCGTTGTGGGCCCCAGGCCGGATGTGCCCGGATACTATGATGTTTTGGAGGGAGATGACAGGCGGGTGCTGCAGCTTAAGCCAGGGCTTACCGGACCCTCTAATTTAAAATATTGGGATGAAGAATATGAACTTGCGGCGCATGCATATCCTGTTTGGTATAATGACAAAGTGCTCTTTCCTGATAAGGTAAAAATTAACCTTTGCTATCTTAAAAAGCAATCGTTTATTCTGGATATTAAGATTATTGCTTACACGCTTATTAAAAAAAGGTTTCCTGATGATTATTTTAATTGCTGACACTATTTGTGCTGCTTTGGCTTTTGTATCCTTGTCGTGTAAGACTGATTTTTTGAATTGAGTGGGTCAGGCTGGTTAAATACTTATAATCAATTTTTTACGCTATTTAATTTGAGTGCGATTTACTAATGTAGCATGTTTTGCAGGCTAATGTGTTTATAGATGTTTTATTGATAAATACTGAGATGTAAACTAAAAATAGTTTTCTGTTTTAATATGTTTCCATCCTCTTTTACATTTCAGCAAAAAGATTATCTTTGCTGCGCCTATGGGCTATATTTTATAAAATTGCTCCTAAAGTTAACTTATGTCTTCTCTAAATCTTTATAAAATGGTTAAAAAAACTTTTGCTTTTTTTTTATTCTTAATTCTTTGTTCATGCGCTTCTAAAGAAGATTACGTATACTTTCAGAATATTAATACCTTAAATACAGAGGCCCGCCTTTATGAGCCTGTAATTAAGTCTGATGATAATCTTCTTATTTTTGTTTCTTCTGCAACACCAGAATTAGCTAAAGATTTTAATTTAATGGCGGTTGGTACAATGGACAAGGCGTCTGATATTGCACTAACACAAGTAAGGTTTCAAACCTATTTAGTAAATAATAAAGGAGAAATTGATTTCCCGGTTTTAGGCACAATTAAGCTGGGCGGCCTAAGCAGGGTGCAGGCAGTTGAAAAATTGAAAGGGGAAATTTCAAAATATATTGATGGCCCTATAATTAATTTGAGAATTGCTAACTATAAAGTTTCTGTAATGGGAGAAGTAATGAGGCCAGGATCTTTTCCTGTAACGAGCGAAAGGATAACATTGCCGGAAGCTCTTAGTATGGCAGGAGACCTTAGTGTTTATGGCGATAGAAAAAATGTATTGGTAATTAGAGAAGTAGAGGGTGTTAAATCATATAACTATATAGATTTAACCAGCGTAGACTTTTTTCAGTCGCCCTTTTATTATCTTTCACAAAATGATGTTGTGTATGTAAACCCTAATCAAACTAAGGTTAACTCATCTACAGTAGGACCAAATACAACAGTGATTATATCGTCACTTTCATTATTAATAACAATTGTTGCCTTAATTGTAAGATAATATATATAATATGCAGAATCTCCAGAATTCAGAAAATTCTCTTGACAAAGAAGAACAGATAAATGTCAAACAATTGTTTGAAAAATATCTTTTCTTTTGGAAATGGTTTGTACTTACTGTTTTTGTTTCCCTTATAATAGCTTTTATCTTTATTAGATACAGCACGCCGGAGTATGTTACCTCTGCAACTATTTTAATTAAAGATGATAAAAAAGGAGGTATAGCTTCTGAACTTTCAGCTTTTGCAGATTTAGGTGTTTTAGGTGGTGTTAAAAGCAACGTAGATAACGAAATAGAAATTTTAAAGGCAAGAACACTTGTTAAAAATACTATTAAGCAATTAGATCTTAACGTATCTTACTTTGTTGCGG